>JASBUE010000299.1 GCA_030148045.1 Candidatus Tenderia sp. | reverse complement strand
GCCAGGGTTTCGCCGGCGCCGCGCTCGTAGACGCGCAGGCGGATATGGTCGCGGCCGAGTATCTGCATGAAGCCGGCGTTCACACCGCGTGGAAAGCGGGGATGGTTACTGATGGCGGGGCCCATAAGCGACACCGGCGCTGTGTCCACATCGCTGACCTGATACACAGCATGGGGGTTACCCATGGAGACGGCGCCGATGGTGATCTCTTCACCGTCCACGGTGAGTTGATAACTGTCCTGCGGGCCGTCGGCGTCGAAGGGCAGGCTGGCTGGATCGAATCCGGGCGCGCCCATATTGACCGTGACCTGGCCGTCGTCCTCCAGGCGCGGGTAGATGATGCCGGTCTTGGTCTCGACGGCGATCTCGTCCTTGTCGGTGAGGCCCCGGTCGCGTACGAAGCGGGCGAAGCAGCGCGCACCGTTGCCGCACTGTTCCACCTCGCCGCCGTCGGCGTTGAAAATGCGGTAACCGAAGTCCGCCTCAGTGGTGAGCGGCCTTTTTACCAGCAGCAACTGGTCACAGCCAATGCCGAAATGACGATCGGCGATGAAACGGATCTGCGCCCGGTCGAGTTTGATCGCCTGGGCGATGGCATCGATGACCACGAAATCGTTGCAGAGGCCGTGCATTTTAGTGAAATTGATGCGCTGCATTGGCTCAGTTTAGCACGTAAATCATGAATATAGGCGCTATTTGCCAAGCCACTGCAATGTCCTCTAGCGGTTTAATTTTGCGTTGAATTGACTACGATAATTAGAGGGATGTGTAGATAAAATTTAGACTAAAGGAGGCGCCAATGGCCCTGACGAATGAACAAATCCAACAATTGAAGAAGAGGCTGGAGGAGCGCCACTCCGAGTTGCGGACATTGATCGGCGGCGAGTTGGTCGCCGCCGGGCACGATCAGCTGGTGGGTCAGGTGCGTGACAGCGGTGACGAGTCTCTGATGGATCTGTTGTCCGGAATGGATATCGCCATTGCCGAAATCGATACCCAGGAGCTGATGGACATCAGGGCGGCGCTGGACCGTATCGCGGCGGGTGGCTACGGCATGTGTGTCGATTGTGGCATAGAGATTGCAACGGCCCGGCTCGAGAGTCGACCAGCCGCCAGCCGCTGTATTGAGTGCCAGGAAAGGGTCGAGTCGCGGGGCGGCGCCACGCCGCCGCGTTTGTAAAGCATGTCCGCCGGATGAGACCCCATCCGACGGGTTCGCTCTGGCCTAGCGTACCTCGTCACTGATTCTGTCACGTTCAGAGCCCGCGTAGGCCGGCAGTACAAGGCGCGATTTCCTTCGCAAGGTTCGCAACGCAGTCATGCCGGCCTACGCGGGCTCCCGTCAGGCGTGCCAGAAAGCGGTCATCCACGGCGTTATGCCTCTTGGAAAGGGAATGACCCTTCCCGGCGAGGCATGCCTTGTGGCTAACCGCTTTCTGACCCGCTGAATGTGACAGAATCAGTGACGAGGTACACTAGAAGTGAGGTTTCTCGGGCGCGGCGTTGAAGCGTTCGATGCTGGAGATGATCTCGGCTTTGGCCTCTTCCGAGTTGCCCCAGCCTTCGATTTTGACCCACTTGCCCGCTTCCAGATCCTTGTAGTGCTCGAAGAAATGGGCGATCTGCTCGAGCAGCTGCTTGGGCATGTCATCGATATCCTTGATGTGGGTATAACGATCGGTGAGTTTATTCACCGGCACAGCCAGCACCTTGGCGTCTACACCGGATTCATCGGTCATCTTGAGCACGCCCACGGGGCGTACGCGGATGACGGAGCCGCTGATCAGGGCGTGGGGGGTGATGACCAGCATGTCGACCGGGTCGCCGTCTTCGGACAGAGTGTGAGGAACGTAGCCGTAGTTGCAGGGGTAGAACATGGCGGTGGCCATGAAGCGGTAGACGAACATGGCGCCGGTGTCCTTGTCGACTTCGTATTTGACCGGGTCGCTATGGGCAGGGATTTCGATAATGACATTGACGTTGTTGGGCACGTCTTTCCCTGAATCAACTCTGTCCAGATTCATCTTTTCTTCCTCGCTGGGTAACAAAAGGCGCACATTATATATGGAGCCGACGCCTTGCGCTAATAGGCAGGCATGCTATCTATAATATACGAACAAGTTATATTAAGCGTAAATTAACCGGCCCCTTGGGGGCCGTCATTGCAAAGGAGGTTCTATGGCAGTGGCAGAGCTGGCGCCCCCGCTGTTGGGTGGGGTGTGGTTGTGGGTGGCCTACAGGCTGTACCGCGACGTGCTCAAGTGGCCGGCAGGCGAGGGCAAGGTGCAGGAGATCGGCAATGCCATCCATGAGGGGGCGATGGTGTTTCTCAAGCGCGAATACCGCACGCTGGCCATCTTCGCCGCCGTGGTGGTCCTGTTCCTGCTGTTTACTCTCGGTTTCGGTACCGCCTTTGCCTTTATCGTCGGCGCCGTGGCCTCGGCCAGCGCTGGCTATATCGGCATGTATTCGGCCACCCAGGCCAATGTGCGCACCACCACGGCGGCCCATGATAAAGGCGTGGCGGCGGCCCTGAGTGTGGCCTTTTCCGGCGGTTCCATCATGGGCCTGGCGGTGGCCTCCATCGGTCTGTTGGGGCTGGGTATTCTCTATTTGATGTATGGGGGTGATCCGGATACCGCCTCTGTGATCCACGGCTTCGGCATGGGGGCCTCCAGCGTGGCGCTGTTCTCGCGTGTCGGCGGCGGTATCTACACCAAGAGCGCCGATATCGGGGCCGATCTGGTGGGTAAGGTGGAGGCCGGCATCCCCGAGGACGATCCGCGCAATCCGGGGGTGATCGCCGACAATGTCGGCGATAATGTGGGTGACGTGGCCGGCATGGGCTCGGACATCTTCGAGTCCTACTGCGGCGCCATGATCGCCACCATCGCCATGGCCTCGACGCTGAGCCTGAGCCGGGTGACAGAGTTGGGCGAGCGCCAGGATCTGATGTTTCTGCCCCTGGCGCTGGCCTCGGCCGGGCTGCTCTGCTCCATCGGCGGCATCTATCTGGTGCGCAGCGCCTCCAATAAACCGGCCCAGACCGCTCTGCGCATCGGCACCATGACGGCGGCTGCGGCCTTCATCGCCGTTGCTCTGCTGGTGGTGCTGATGCTGGGGGTTTCGGCAGCGGTCTGGGGCGCGGTGCTGGTCGGTGCGCTGGGCGGCATGGTCATCGGCCTGGTAACCGAATACTACACCGGGGGCAAGCCGGTGCGGCATATCGCCCGCTCAGGAGAGACCGGGCCGGCGACGGTGATGATCAGCGGCCTGGCGACGGGGATGCGCTCCACCGTCATCCCGGTGCTGAGTATCTTTGTCATCATCTTCGTCTCCACCGAGCTGTCCGGACTGTATGGCGTGGGTATCGCCGCGGTGGGCATGCTCGCCACCGTGGGCATCACCATGGCCATCGACGCCTACGGCCCGATAGCCGACAACGCCGGCGGCATCGCCGAGATGGCGGAGCTGGGGCCGGAGACACGCAAAATCACCGACAGCCTGGACGAACTCGGCAATACCACGGCGGCCATCGGCAAGGGCTTCGCCATCGGTGCCGCGGCATTGGCGGCGCTGGCCATCATCGCCGCCTTTACCCAAGAGATCACCCGGCATGTAGCCGACTTCAATCTGGAGCTGAACAATCCGCGCGTGTTGATGGGGATGTTCCTCGGTGCGGTATTCCCGTTCCTGGTCGCGGCGCTCACCATGACCGCGGTGGGTGACGCCGCCTTCGACATGATCCGCGAGATCCGGCGCCAGTTCCGCGAGATCCCCGGGCTGTTGGAGGGTAATGCCAAACCCGACAGCGCCCGCTGCGTCGACATCGCCACCAGGGCGGCTCTGAAAAAGATGGTGGCGCCCGGTGCCCTGGCGGTGGCCGCGCCCATCGTGGTGGGGTTCGCGTTCGGTCCCGAGACCCTGGGCGGCATGCTGGGCGGTGCGCTGGTAAGCGGTGTGTTGCTGGCACTGACCATGGCCAATGCCGGCGGCGCCTGGGACAACGCCAAGAAATATGTCGAGAAGGGTGAGCTGGGCGGCAAGGGCTCGGATGTGCACAAGGCCTGTGTGGTGGGGGATACCGTCGGCGATCCCTTCAAGGACACCTCCGGCCCGTCCATGAATATCCTGATCAACGTGCTGGCGATCGTGAGTCTGGTGATCGCACCGTTGCTGGGTTGATAAACAGGCCCTAGATCATGAACCGGGTCTTCAGCTTCTTCGGCACCGCGACATTCTTGAGTCGGGCGTACTGCGGCAGCCCATTCTTGTAGGGCGGATAGTCCTCCCCCTGAATCAGGGGGGCCAGATATTCACGGCAGGCGTCGGTGATCTCGAAGCCGTTACGGCTGATGAAGTTCTTCGGCATCATCTTCTCCACATTGGCCACATCCGCCAGCGCCGCCTCGCCGATGCTCCAGCGATAGGGTTTGCTGGATCTGCGCACGATGGTGGGCATGACTGCGTTTTTGCCCTTCAGTGCCAGCTCCACCGCCGCCTTGCCCAGGGCGTAGGCCTGTTCCACATCGGTCTTGGCGGCGATATGACGCGCCGAGCGTTGCAGGTAGTCGGCCACCGCCCAGTGGTATTTATACCCCAGCTCGCTCTTGACCAGGTTGGCGAGCATGGGCGCCACACCGCCGAGCTGGGCATGGCCGAAGGCGTCCCTGGTGCCGGAATCGGAGAGGAATCTGCCGTCCTTGTACTTCACCCCTTCGGAGACCACGATCACGCAGTAGTCATATTTCTTCACTGTGCGGTCCACCTGTTTGAGAAATTTCGCCTGATCGAAGGCGATTTCCGGAAACAGGATGATGTGCGGCGCATCGCCTTCCTGTTCCTGCGCCAACCCGGCAGCGGCGGCGATCCAGCCGGCGTGGCGTCCCATTACCTCCATGACGAAGATCTTGGTCGATGTCTTGGCCATGGAGGCCACATCATAGGCCGCCTCCCGGGTTGAAACGGCGACGTATTTAGCGACCGAGCCGAAGCCGGGGCAGTTGTCGGTGATGGGCAGGTCGTTGTCGACGGTCTTGGGAATGCCGACACAGGTGATGGGATAACCCAGTTCATCACCGATCTGCGAGACCTTGTGCGCCGTATCCTGGGAATCGCCGCCGCCGTTGTAAAAGAAATAACCGATGTCATGCGCCCTGAAGACCTCGATCAGGCGTTCATACTGGGCGCGGTTTTCCTCGATACCTTTTAATTTATAGCGGCAGGAACCGAAAGCACCGCCGGGTGTGTGGCGCAGCGCGGCGATATTGCGCGCAGTCTCTCTGCTGGTGTCGATCAGATCCTCGGTCAGTGCACCGATGATGCCGTTACGTCCTGCATAGACTTTTCCAATCTTGTCTTTGTGCTGGCGTGCGGCTTCGATTACGCCGCATGCAGATGCATTGATGACTGCAGTAACGCCCCCCGATTGTGCATAAAAGGCATTTTTTTTCGTCATGGCAGTGACCTCATTGGTTTGGGTTGTGGAACTGAATCGTCCGGCTCGACAGCTGTCTTGAGAGTGAAACTGAATTTATTTAGTGAATCGATTGACCTGACCACTGCTTGGATGTAGTTTTATCATATTCCAGACTATACTCGATGCAAGTTCAGAGGGGGAAGCAGTCAATAGTTCACTGGAATACACTGAAAAGAACAGTCAATAAAGAGAGAACTGACAAAATGAGAATTGTACTTCTGGGTGCTCCAGGATCTGGGAAAGGTACACAAGGAAAGCTGCTCTCTGAAAAATATCACATCCCTCAGATATCCACAGGCGACCTCCTTCGCGCCGCCGTTGCCGCTGAAACGCCGCTTGGTTTGCGGGCCAAGGCGGCGATGGACGCCGGTCAACTGGTATCCGACGACATCGTGCTGGGAATGATAGAAGAGCGCTTGGCCCAGCCTGATGCCAGGGATGGATTCATATTGGATGGATTTCCTCGCAATATTCCACAGGCGGAAGCCTTGGATGCTCTGCTGGCGAGAATCCGCAAACCATTACAGGTCGCGCTGCTGATGGATGTGGACTTCGATGTGCTCATGCAGCGCCTCACCGGACGGCGTACCTGTGAATCCTGCGGACAAGTCTTCAATATCTACACATCGCCCTCCAAGATCGACGGGCGCTGTGACAACTGTGGAGGTAATCTGCGCCACCGTGCGGATGACCGCGAAGAGACAATTATTAACCGCCTCAAGGTGTATGAAGCGCAAACCGCGCCGTTGGTGGATTACTATCAGAGTCGTGGCAAGCTAAAGAAGGTTGAAGCTGTTGGAGAAATTGCCGATATATTCAACGGCATATGCAAGCTCCTCGATGAAGTGGTTAAAGAAGAGCGGCAACGAGCCAGGGAAGTGCCAGCGGATGTAGACGCAATAGCCGCGGCAGTAACAAAGAGATTGTCAGCAGCGAAAGAGGAAAAACCGATGAAAAAATCAGTCAAGAAAAAGGCTGCGGCCAAGAA
>JASBUE010000295.1 GCA_030148045.1 Candidatus Tenderia sp. | reverse complement strand
GCCCGATCCGCGCAAACCCAAGGCCGAATTGATCGCAGAAATGGAGGCGGCGGCCAAGGCCATCCCCGGCAACAAGTACGAGTTCACCCAGCCCATCGAGATGCGCTTCAACGAGCTCATCTCCGGGGTTCGTTCCGATCTGGCGGTGAAGGTCTACGGCGACGACCTGGACACGCTGGTGGCGCTGGCGGAACAGGTCGAGGCCGTGGTCGCCGGGATACCCGGTGCGGCCGATGTGCGCACGGAACAGGTCACCGGCCTGCCCCTGCTCAGCGTCGTGCCCGACCGCGAGCGCCTGGCCTATTACGGCCTGGACGTGGCCGCTGTCCAGGACGTCCTGCGCCTGGCGATCGCCGGTGAAACGGCCGGCCAGATCTTCGCGGGCGACCGCCGTTTCGACCTGGTGGTGCGTCTCCCCGAAAGGCTGCGCAGCGACCTCGAGGCCCTGGCGCGCCTGCCCATCCCCCTGCCTGACGCCATCCAGCGGGAAATCGAGGGCGATGGCGATGATCTCGGACTCATGGAGACACGACCGCATACCATCCCGCTGCAAGCGGTGGCCGAGATCGAGATCACCCTCGGCCCCAACCAGATCAGCCGTGAAAACGGCAAGCGCCGCGTGGTGGTGACCGCCAACGTGCGCGAACGGGACCTGGGCAGCTTCGTGGAGGCAGTGCAGGGCGCCGTGGCGAGCGAGGTAGCGCTGCCCGCCGGTTACTGGATCAGTTACGGCGGCACTTTCGAACAGCTCATCTCCGCCTCGAACCGGCTGGCCGTGGTGGTTCCGCTGACCCTGCTGATCATCTTCGGCCTGCTGTTCATGGCCTTCAACTCCGCCAAGGATGCGGCGCTGGTGTTCAGCGGCGTGCCTCTGGCCTTGACCGGCGGCGTGGCGGCCTTGGCGTTGCGCGACCTGCCGCTGTCCATCTCCGCTGCCGTGGGATTTATCGCCCTGTCCGGCGTGGAGGTGCTGAACGGTGTGGTGATGCTCTCCTTCATCCGCGACCTGATCGCCAAGGGTGTGGCCCTGGAGCAGGCCGTCGTTGACGGGGCGCTCACCCGCCTGCGGCCGGTGCTCATGACCGCCCTGGTGGCCAGCCTCGGTTTCGTCCCTATGGCGCTCAACGTCGGCACCGGTGCCGAAGTGCAGCGGCCGCTGGCCAGCGTGGTCATCGGCGGCATAATCTCATCCACCCTGTTGACCTTGTTGGTATTGCCGGTGTTGTACCGCATGGCCTACCGCAGACAGGCGGAAAATTTGGTTGAGACAAACCCACGCTGAAGGAGAACATCCCTATTATTAACCCGGTAATCGCTATATCTTTGGAAGGACGCGACAATCCGCCGCCCAACGAGAGGTCTTTCCTGTTTGCCGGGCTGGTTTATAATCAGCGCCTACGAATCCGAGAAGCGGGAGTCCCCTCATGCGCAGCAACAAAGCCCAAAAGAAATACGTCGGCATCCACAATGACCGCTTCGGCGGTATGACCGATACCGGCAAGATCATCCGCGACGCCTGGATCTTCGGCCTCATCCCCGAAACCGAGACCTGCGAGGGCTGGCTGGCCGACGGCATCCAGGGACTGTGGCAAAAGACCAGCGCCGAGTGGGAAAAATACGGTTTTCTGGTGGGCAACCTACCGCCGGAACTGCGCCAACGCTTCGAGCGCATCCAGGCCGAGGCCGTCGAACGGGCCAGACAACAGGGCTGGGACCCGGAACGGGACGTGGACGAGGACCCGTAGCCCGGGGCCGACTGCGACCCCCTCTTTATCACACAAACGCCACCCCGGCGTCATGAAAACGCAAGATTCCGGCGCCAGAATTACGCCTTCGAACCTGAACGAAGGAGATATCGCAATGGCGTTTTACATCAAAGAGTGGGCGGACAGATCGGCCACCCTGATTACCCGCGAGGGCCATCACTTATTCACCTTCAAAAACGTGGACTGCGCCTTGACCGCCTGCGGCAAATGGTACGGCGTCAGCGCAAGCCACGTCATCCCCCACCGCCACCCGGAAGCCGGTGGTCGTCCCGCTTTGCGTCTTGCGCTGCGGCAACACAAGCAGACGGCCGCCTGATCCCGGTTCACTTCCCCACCGACCCCGGCCGCGCGTTGGCGAGTGCGGGAGGGATCATTCACGCCAGGGCTAGAGTGGAGCGGCGGCCGGAGAAACCGCCGCGGCCATTAATGGTCCTGATCAAGTACGTTTTTGTGACATGCCGGGGGAGATACAAAGGGCCTGCGGTCGCAGGCCCTAAAGGATTGCCGGCTATTGATTCCGCCCTGCCGGGGTATAGCGCTGGCCTTCGGCCGGTTCGCGTTGCGGCAAAATCCCCTCCGCCGCCAAATGTTCATGCACCTCATGTGCCGGCAGTTTGACCAGGTCCTTGTGTACCTCCCTGACCTTGAGATCGGGTGCTGTGGCGCTCATGGCCGCGCGCAGGTGACCCAGCATGCGGGGATTGGCCGCCAGCACCAGGCAACCCGCCATCTCCCGCGCCAGCACCTGTGCCGCGGCAGCGGCGATATCCTTGGCGAAGCGGCGTTCGGTTTCATCGATATGCTGATCCCGATGATCGTTATAACCATGCGCACCGCCGCCGGCCGGGGCGACGTTGCGGCCCGATTTCTCATCGGAATAGATCTCTCTGCCCGCCGCTTCGGCCTCCGGATTGGCCAGGTCGGAAAGCTCCACCAAATTGGGGCCGCCCTCGGCGATATCGGCCTGCTCAAGGATAAACAGCCGCGCCCGCGCGCCATCCGCCACAACTACGCAATAATCACTCATCACCTTGTCCTCCTTCGCCTGCAAATGAACTGGATCCCTTATTTTATATAGCCCATCACGGCGGACGGAACAATGACCGCTTGCAGCCGGCCGATGCGGCTGAATACTGCACATGAGCCCTTCACACAAATCAAACCGGAATACCGCATGCGGCCGCATTCCCGCCCCCTGTATGACCCAGTTCACAGATCCGCCAAGCAACTCATACACATTCCCTAGTCGGCTCTTCAGGCCACCCCATCCCTTGTCGCTAACCAGACCGTGGTTTCCCATATCTGCCAGGCTGTCCAACGACACCCTACATGTAGAGAGTTCCATGCAACAAGGCAAAATCATTCCGCTCAACGCCAAACAAAGCTCGGCCGAGGCCGAGTATCTCCTCGACGAGAGTCGCAACATCGCCCTCAAGTACCTGCCCGCCCTGTTGCAAAGAATGCTGGACAACGCTGACGACATTCTCTTCGAGCTGGCCGACAAGGCCGAGAACAACCAGGAACAAAACACCTATTTCGATGCCATGCGCGAGCTGCGCCTGGCGCGCGGGGGCCTGGAAAACGGCTTCAGGGAACGGCTGACGAGCAACTTCGATGCGTTTTTGCGGCCGTACATAGACGCAGCACCGGCGACAACGTCGCCCGATCCGGCCGCGGAGGAGATGCGCCTCGTCGATGACCCCGATCTAGAGGAGTCGCTGGCCATCACCGGCATGACGGCCAAGATCACGAGCCGCTATTCGCGCGAACTCTACGCCATCGAACAACGTTTCCAGGCCATCACCGGCGGCGAAAAGCCGGTCGGAGAACGGATACCGATCGGCCCGAAGGCCATCTGCCACGCCTTTCAAGAGCCGGTCGCCGCCCTCGATAGCGACATCAAGATCAAGCTGATCATCTACAAGCTGTTCGACAAACACGTGCTCGCCCACCTGCAGCCCCTGTATGACGAAACCAATGTGCTGTTCATCTCAGCCGGCGTCCTGCCCAAGCTCAGGATGCAGGTAAACAGGCCGCCGGGCGGGGACCGTCCAGCCGCTCGGCGTCAGGCGCCCGCGGAGGATATCGCCTGGCTCGACGACAGCGCGGTCAGCCCCACCCAGGCCTCGCTGGACAGCGGCGCCGGCTACTGCGCGCCGGCGAGCCCTTCAACCCTTGGCACCCTGCGCGGCCTGCTCCACCGGCGGCACGGCGCC
>JASBUE010000289.1 GCA_030148045.1 Candidatus Tenderia sp. | reverse complement strand
TATGGCGCCTACCTCTCCAGCTTTTATGTCAATTATGTGCGCGCCAACCATGATCTCAGGCTGGCCCTGGAGGCCATCACGCAAGGCCACTGCCCCAACGCCAAAGCGCTTATCGACTGTTCCATGGTGTTGCACGGGCGCGATATCCTGAGCAAGATGACCTACGTCAGCATCCACAGCGACTGCCCGGCACCGGACGAGGCCAAACTCCGCGCCATGGACTACGGCCTGGCCGTTGACCCCACCAATATCCAGGCCCTGCTCACCCGCGCGGATATTTATCGACGCCACGGCCTGCTCGCCCGGGCAAAAACCGATTATGAACATGTCACCCGCCTCCTGCCCAACCGCGCCAGCGGCTTTCTGGGCCTGGGTCTCATCGCGCGTCAGGCGCATCAGCCGGCGCTGGCGCAGCGGTATTTCCGCCACGCCCTGGTTCTGGAACCCAAAAACCACCTGGCTCGGCAACTGCGCGATCAGGCGCTGTCCCCTCCGCCGGTAAACCGGCGATAAAATCGCCTTCACACTTCATAAAATCATTATGTACCAAGGTCTTGCGGCATAATCCCACAAACACCCTTACATCTCGCGCCCAAATCATCCTATACTTGACCTCACAGCGTATTTACCTCAAGTATTGCCCTGTAGCGGGCGATACACTGCCATAAACCGTAAAAGCAATAACGGCAGGTGAGAGTCAATTTATTGACCGGGTTCACACCGAATCAAGGGCTTATAAGGGTACATTGCAGGTATGGCGACACCGAACATCCAAGTACCGCTCAGCGGACTGGCCCGACGCCTGGTCCAGGACAGCCTGATCGACGAATCCAGAGTCCAACAGGCCAGCGAGGCCTCGCTCAAGCAGAAAGTGCCCTTCGTCACCTACCTGGTGCGAAACAAGATCGTCACGGGCAGTGATATCGCAACCTCGGCGGCACTGGAATTCGGCGTGCCACTGCTCGACATTGGTACGCTTGAGCTTGAACCCGAGGTGGTCAAACTCGTCGCGGAAAAACTCATCCGCAAACACCACGCCCTGCCCCTGTACAAACGCGGCAATCGCCTGTTTATCGCCGTCTCCGACCCGACCAATCTCCAGGGGCTCGACGAGATCAAGTTCCACGTCGGCATGAACACCGAGGCCATCCTGGTCGAGGATGACAAGCTCGCCCGCATCATCGACAAGGCCATGGAGGACACCGACACCTCCATGAGCGAATTCGACGACGCCGACCTCGACGACGTGGATTTCTCCGGGGAAGAGGACGACGCCGCAGGGGCTGTCAGCGAGGCCGAGGTCGACGACGCACCGGTGGTGCGTTTTATCAACAAGGTGCTGCTCGACGCCATCAACCGTGGGGCATCGGACATCCACTTCGAACCCTACGAGAAAAACTACCGGGTCCGCACCCGCCTTGACGGCATGCTCTCCGAGGTCGCCTCCCCCCCCGTGGCCCTGAGCCCCAAACTCGCCGCGCGCCTCAAGGTCATGGCCCGACTCGATATTTCCGAGCGACGCATCCCGCAGGACGGGCGCATCAAGCTCAAGCTGTCCAAGAACCGCGCGATCGATTTCCGCATGAACACCTGCCCGACCCTGTACGGCGAGAAGATCGTGTTGCGTATCCTCGACCCGACCAGTGCGCAGCACGGCGTCGATGCCCTGGGCTACGAGGAGGATCAGAAAAAACTCTTCCTGGAGGCCATCCACAAACCCTATGGCATGGTCCTGGTCACCGGCCCGACCGGTAGCGGTAAAACCGTGTCACTGTACACGGCCGTGAACATCCTCAACCAGCCGGATGTCAATATCTCCACGGCCGAGGACCCCTCTGAAATCAACATGCCGGGGGTCAATCAGGTCAACGTGAATCCGCGGGTTGGCCTCACCTTCGGCAGCGCCTTGCGCGCCTTTCTGCGCCAGGACCCGGACATCATTCTCGTCGGCGAGATCCGTGACCTGGAGACGGCGGAGATCGCCATCAAGGCCGCCCAGACCGGTCACCTTGTGCTCTCCACCCTGCACACCAACGACGCACCGCAAACCCTCACCCGGCTGGCCAACATGGGCGTGCCACCCTATAACATCGCCTCGGCCGTGCACCTCATCGTGGCCCAACGCCTGGCACGCCGCCTGTGCACACACTGCAAGCAGCCGCTCGATATCCCCCGCGATGCCCTGCTCAAAGAGGGCTTCACCGAGCAGGACATTGCAGGGAAATTCACCGTCTACGGCCCGGTCGGCTGCGATCAATGCAACAAGGGCTACAAGGGGCGCGTCGGCATCTACCAGGTCATGCCGGTCTCAGAGGCCATGGGGCAGATCATCATGGAAGGCGGTAACGCCATGCAACTGGCCGAGCAGTCGAAAAAAGAGGGCGTGGCCGATCTGCGTACCTCCGGCCTGCTCAAGGTCAAAAACGGCCTCACCAGCCTTGATGAAATCAATCGTGTAACCAAAGACTAAACACTATGGCGACAAAAGCACTCAAACAAAGCACCTTTGTCTGGGAAGGCACGGACAAACGCGGCGAGAAGGTCAAGGGCGAGAGCGCCGGGCAAAACCTGGCACTGGTCAAGGCCGGTTTACGCCGACAGGGCATCAACCCGACCAAGGTCAAGAAAAAGGCCGCGCCGCTGTTTGGCGGTGGTGGCAAGGCCATCAAGGCCAAGGACATCTCCATCTTCAGCCGCCAGCTCGCCACCATGATGTCCTCCGGCGTGCCCCTGGTGCAGGCCTTCGACATTATCGGGCGCGGCCACGAGAACAAACGCATGCAGGAGATGCTGCTCGCCATCAAGACAAACATTGAGGGTGGCGCCACTCTGTCAGACTCGTTGGCCAAGTACCCCCTGCATTTCGATACCTTGTATTGCAACCTCGTACAGGCCGGTGAGCATGCGGGTATCCTCGACAGCCTGCTGGACAAGATCGCCAGCTACAAGGAAAAAACCGAGGCGATCAAGGGCAAGATCAAGAAGGCCTTGTTTTACCCCACCGCGGTCATGGTCGTGGCCTTCATCATCACCACCATCCTGATGATCTTTGTTATCCCCCAGTTCGCTTCATTGTTTCAGGGCTTCGGTGCCGACTTGCCCGCCCTGACAAAAATAGTCATCTCGATTTCCAAATTTTTCCAGGCCTGGTGGTGGCTGATTTTTGCCAGTATCGGCGCCGTGATCTACACAACCATCTATTTCAAGAAACGCTCCAAAAAATTCCAGCACTTCCTTGACCGTGCCCTGCTCAAGATCCCCATCATCGGCCCCATCATGCACAAGGCCGCCATTGCCCGCTTCGCCCGCACCCTGTCCACCATGTTTGCCGCCGGCGTGCCCCTGGTCGAGGCCATGGACTCGGTGGCCGGTGCAGTCGGCAACGTCGTCTATGGCGAGACGGTGATACGCATGCGCGATGAAGTCACCACCGGGACGCAGCTCAATGTGGCCATGCAGCAGTCAAAGCTCTACCCCAACATGGTCGTACAGATGACGGCGATCGGTGAGGAGGCGGGCTCACTCGATGCCATGCTGGGCAAGGTCGCCGATTTCTATGAAGAGGAAGTGGACAATGCCGTTGACGGCCTCAGCACCCTTCTGGAACCCCTGATCATGGCCATTCTGGGCGTGATAATCGGCGGACTTGTCATTGCCATGTACATGCCGATCTTCCAGATGGGTAAAGTGGTGAGCGGGAGCTAGTCTTGGCGCAAGTACTGCCTTTCACGTCAGCCGGAAAGCCTTGTTTGCGGACTGTGACCTGCTAGCCGATGCAGGACCTCGCATTTTTGATCGCCCAGCCCTGGGCCATGCTGGTGGTGGCCGGTCTGCTCGGGGCCATCGTGGGCAGCTTTCTCAATGTCGTCATCTACCGTCTGCCGGTGATGCTGGAACGACAATGGCGATCACAGTGCGAAGCGTTTCTCGCC
>JASBUE010000074.1 GCA_030148045.1 Candidatus Tenderia sp. | reverse complement strand
GCCCTTTCACCTGCACATGTGAACCACTAACACAAAGGAAACGGATATATATGCCATCGGTACGCGTTAGAGAAAACGAGCCCTTCGAAATCGCCCTGCGGCGCTTCAAGCGCACCTGCGAGAAGGCTGGCGTCCTGTCTGAGATTCGCCGCCGCGAATACTACGAGAAGCCCACCGAAACCCGCAAGCGCAAAGCCGCCGCAGCGGTCAAGCGCCAGCACAAGAAACTGATGCGCGAACACTCCAATCGCAAGCGTCTGTACTAAGCCTCTTCAACAGACCGCCGATCAAAGGTCCCGGCCACCATGCCCACCTTGAAAGAACGCATCCAGGATGACATGAAAAACGCAATGCGCGCCAAAGAGAAGATGCGTCTGGCGACCATCCGCCTGATCCTGGCCGCGGTCAAGCAAAAAGAGGTTGACGAACAAACCTCCCTGGACGACGAGCAAGTGTTGGGCGTGCTGGAGAAGATGGTCAAACAGCGGCGCGACTCCATCAAGCAATACCAAAACGCCGGCCGCCAAGAGCTGGCGGACAAGGAACAGGAAGAAATCGTCATCCTGCAGGAATATCTGCCCGAACAGATGGGCAGCGCCGAGCTCGAGGCCGTCGTCGACGAAATCATCGCCAGCAGCGGCGCCAGCGGCCCGCAAGACATGGGCAAGGTCATGGGCGCCCTCAAACCCCGCATCCAGGGTCGCGCCGACATGGGCCAGGCCAGCCGGCTGGTCAAAAGCAAGCTCAGCTCTGTTTAAAAAAACCTGCCCGACGGCTAGACTAAAAGTTTTGCCGCACCCCGGACACGAGATCTGATGGCAGGCCGCATCCCCCAACACTTCATTGACGAACTGCTCAACCGCGTCGACATCGTCGACGTCATCGACAGCCGCGTCCCGCTGCGCAAGGCCGGCCGCGACTACCAGGCGCGCTGCCCCTTCCACGAGGAAAAGACACCCTCCTTCACCGTCAGTCAGAACAAACAGTTCTATCACTGCTTCGGCTGCGGCGCCCATGGCAGCGCCATCGGCTTCCTGATGGACTACGAGCACATGGATTTCATCGAGGCGGTCAGGGAGCTGGCTCAGCGCAGCGGCATGGAACTGCCCGCCCTGGAGCGTGAAAACCCGGAACAGAAACAGCAACAGGACCTGCACCCCATCATGCAGGAAGCGGCCAATTACTATCGCCACCAGCTCAAACACCGTGCCGACGCCGCCAAGGCCGTGGCCTACCTCAAACAACGCGGCCTGAGCGGCGAGATCGCCGCCGAATACGACATCGGCTTCGCCCCGCCCGGCTGGGACAAACTCTGCAGCCACCTCGGCAGCGATAACCAACGCCGCCAGCAGCTGCTCACCACCGGCATGGCGGTAAAAAAGGACGGCGGCGGCCTTTACGACCGCTTTCGCAATCGCATCATGTTCCCAATCCGCGACCGCCGCGGCCGGGTCATCGCCTTCGGCGGCCGGGTGATCGACAATGACGACAAACCAAAATATTTGAACTCGCCTGAATCGCCCTTGTTCCACAAAGGACGCGAACTCTACGGCCTTTACGAGGCGAGACAGGCATTGCGTCAGATCGACCGCCTGCTGGTGGTGGAAGGCTACATGGACGTGGTCGCCCTGGCCCAGCACGGCATCCGCTACGCCGTCGCCACCCTCGGCACCGCCCTCACCCCTGACCACCTGCCACCCTTGTTTCGCACCAGCAGCGAGGTGGTATTCTGTTTCGACGGCGACCGTGCCGGCCGCGCCGCCGCCTGGAAGGCGCTGGACATCATGCTGTCCGAACTCAAGGACGGCCGCACCGCGCGCTTCATGTTCCTGCCCGACGGCGAGGACCCGGACAGCCTGATCCGCACCATTGGCAAACCGGCCTTTGAACAGCACATTGAGAGCGCCATCTCACTTTCCGACTTCCTGTTGCAGAATCTGACCCAGCGCGTCGATATGAGCGCCATAGACGGACGCGCCCGGCTGGTCGACCTGACGCGCCCCAAACTGGCCAAAATCAGCAACGCGGTTTTCAAACACATGCTCATCAACGAACTCGCCCATCGGGTAAATATACCGGCCGCGGAACTGATGCGGCTTTTGGGTGAACGCCCCGCCAAACCGGGCAGACCCACCAACCTCCAGCGGCAAACAGGCGAATCACGCAGGCTTTCACCGGTACGCACCGCCATCAGTCTGCTGCTGGAACGACCCGACCTGGCCCATGGCGTTACAGAACCGGCCCGCTTCCGCGCGCTGGAGGAACCCGGTATCAGTTTACTGGTCGAATTACTTGAATTGATCAGGCAACGCCCCAATATCAGCTGTGGCGCCATCCTCGAACACTGGCGCGAGCGGCCGGAGGGCAAACATCTGAACCGGCTCGCGCGCGCCTCCAGCGCCATCCCCGCTGATGGGTATGAGCATGAATTCCATGATGCCCTACGGTTGCTGGACAAACAGAGAGTGGAATGCAGCTACCGGGCATTGCTGCGGAAAGGCGAAGCGGGTGGTCTGAGTGCTGAAGAGAAACAACTTCTCACACAGTTGCTGCAGGAAAAGCAGGCACTCAGCCGGCCAGGTCGACGCCCCGACAGACCTTGACAAAGGACTTGACGAAACCAGCCACAGAGTTTAAAGGCCAGGCGGAATTTGCTATAATTGGCGGCCTTTTTTGGCCCGGAAATTATTTTAGATATTTAACGAGCGAGATTATTACGTGAACATGAGTCGCGAGCAGCAGGAATCACAGATCAAACTTCTCATCGCCAAAGGCAAAGAGCAGGGTTATCTGACCTATCGTGAGGTCAACGACCATTTGCCCGATGAGATCGTCGATCCCGAACAGATCGAAGATATCATTAACATGATCAATGACATGGGCATCCCGGTTCATGAAATCGCTCCTGACGCCGACAGCCTCATCCTGTCCGACAACGCCGTCACCGACGACGAAGCCGCGGAAGAGGCCGCCGCCACCCTGGCCACCGTCGACAGCGAATTCGGCCGCACTACAGACCCCGTGCGCATGTACATGCGCGAGATGGGCACCGTCGAACTGCTGACCCGCGAAGGCGAAATCAAGATCGCCAAACGCATCGAAGACGGCCTTAACCAGGTCTACAAGGCCCTGGCCAGCTTCCCCAACAGCATCGCCCTGCTAATCGAGGGCTACGCACAGGTCGAAAAGGGGGAGGCGCGCCTGGCCGACTACATCCGCGGCTTCACCGATCCCAACGACGACGGTGAACTGCCCACCAGCGGCAACAGCAGCTCGAACGACGACGATGACGACACGGACGACAGCGCCACAGACAACGGCCCAGATCCCGAAGAGGTCCGCATCCGCATGGACAAGCTGGACAGGCTGTACACCAGGCATCACAACGCACTGAAGAAAAACGGCATCGGCGACGCCAAGGTCAAGGCCCTGCAGGACGAGATGGCCGGAATCTTTCTCGAATTCAAGCTCTCCCCCCAGTTCACCGATGCACTGGTCAGTAACCTGCGCGGCGTCATCGATGAAATACGCTCGCATGAACGCATCATCATGGACATCTGCGTCAACGAAGCACACATGCCGCGCAAGGAGTTCATCACCTCGTTCCCGGACAATGAGACCAACCTCGACTGGTTCGATCAACAGATCAACTCCAAAGAGGGGTATGTCAAGATTCTGCAGGAACACGAGGACGAAATCCGCAGTGCCCAGCAAAAACTGGTCGAGATCCAGACCATTTGCTGTCTCAGCATCACCGACATCAAGGACATCAACCGCATGATCTCCATCGGTGAAGCCAAGGCCCGCCGCGCCAAAAAAGAGATGGTCGAAGCCAACCTGCGCCTGGTGATCTCCATCGCCAAGAAATACACCAACCGCGGCCTGCAATTCCTCGACCTGATCCAGGAAGGCAACATCGGCCTGATGAAGGCGGTGGACAAATTCGAATACCGCCGCGGCTATAAATTCTCCACCTATGCCACCTGGTGGATTCGCCAGGCCATCACCCGCTCCATCGCCGACCAGGCGCGCACCATCCGTATCCCGGTGCACATGATCGAAACCATCAACAAGCTCAATCGCATCTCGCGCCAGATGCTGCAGGAAATGGGCCGCGAAGCCACGCCCGAAGAACTGGCCGAGCGGATGGAGATGCCGGAAGAGAAAGTGCGCAAGGTCCTCAAGATCGCCAAAGAGCCGATCTCCATGGAGACGCCGATCGGCGACGACGAGGATTCGCATCTCGGCGATTTCATCGAGGATACGACGGTCTCTTCGCCGGTCGAGTCGGCGACGGAAACGGGCCTCATGGAAACCGTGCGCGACGTGCTCGCCGGCCTCACCCCGCGTGAAGCCAAGGTGCTGCGCATGCGCTTCGGCATCGACATGAACACGGATCACACGCTGGAAGAAGTCGGC
>JASBUE010000279.1 GCA_030148045.1 Candidatus Tenderia sp. | reverse complement strand
GGGTCTGCGCCAACATCAACTCCTTGGCACCGCTGCTTGCTATGTATAGAACCTTATCCATGCGTCACCTGGCCTAGCTTATTAACGGATGTTGATAATGGTCTGGGTGACCGTGTCGGCGGTACTGATGACCTGGGCATTGGCCTGGAAATTACGCTGCGCGGTAATCAGGCTGACCAGTTGCGCGGCGATATCGACGTTGGAACCCTCCAGCGCGCCCGACTGCAGCAGACCGTAAGTGGACGACCCGGCCTCACCCAGCAGCAGGTCGCCGGCGCCGAAGGTCTCGGCCCAGACGGTATCGCCCTGCGGCGACAAGGCCTGCGGGTTGGCCACGTTCGCCAGCGCCACCTTGCCCAGCACCTCGGACTGGCCGTTGGTATAGCGGGCCGAGATAACCCCCTCCTGATCAATATCGATACCGCTCAGCCGGCCGGATGAATAACCGTCCTGGGTCATGGCGGTGACAGCGAACGGACTGCCGTACTGGGTGGTATTGGTCAGATCGAGAGTAATGTTCAGATTGGCCGCCCCACTGACGGCAAAGGGATCGTAGGCGATCTGGCCGCCATCGGTCGAAGTCGCATCAACCTGACCGAAATTGTCGAAGATCAGTGTCGCCGCGGGACCGCCGGTGGTGGTCGATGTCAGCGGCGAACCGTTCACATAGAGGCGTGTCTCCCAGGTGTTGTCACCGTTGGTGCCTGTGTTGCTGACGTTGGTGAAGTACTGGGTCGCCGGATAGGCGCCGCCCTGCGAGTCGTACACTGTCAGTGAGGTCGAGCTGGTATAGGTGGAGGCGTCGTTGACATTGAAGGCGGTAACGCCGCGGTCGATCACATTATCGCTCGAATTCAGATTGATAGTGGGATCGATGATGCTGGTTGCATTGGGCGCACCGATGGTGGTGGCCAACTGCACATCCACGGTATCCGCCGTCTCATAACGCAGATTACCGTCGGCGCCGGTAATCGGATTGCCGCTGGCGTCGCGGCTAAGGTCAAACATCTGCAGGCGATGGCCGCTGCTGTTGGTGACAAAGCCGTCGCGGTCGACCGCAAAGGCACCGGCGCGGCTCAACAGGCGGGCACCGTTGTCTTCCACGACAAAGAACCCCTGACCGTTAATGGCAAGATCGAGATTGTTGTCGGTGAAATCTATATTGCCCTGTGAGAACTGTTGCGTCACCGAGGCCAGACGGGCACCACCACCGATGGCGGTGGAGGAAATCCCGCCGTAACTGACGGCAAACACATCGACGAATTCGGTACGTGACGATTTGAAACCGACGGTTCCCGCATTGGCGATATTATTACCCGTGGCCTTCAGATCGGCCGATGCTGCATTCAAACCACTCAGTGCTATACGAAACGGCATAACTGTTCTCCTCGATTACATGATTTTCTTGACATCTGACAACTTCACATTGCCCAGCAGGGATGTATTGATTGTCATCGCTTCGCCTGATTTACCCATTAAAACGCTATCTACAGGCACAATGGCGTTGGTGCCGATTGCCTCGGATTGATTGCCGATCGTGGCAGTGGCCTCGACTGTATACTCACCCGGGGGATAGGCATTGCCGTTACCGTCCAGACCATCCCAGTTGAAATTGACTGTTCCTGCCTGCTGCGGCCCCAGTTGAATCTGCTTAACCACCAGGTTTGCGGAATTCTTGATATTGACGGTGACCTGGCTGGCATTGCCGGGCACATCCACCGAACCGGCCATACCGATCTCATCCCACAGCTGGGACTTGTTGCTCGGCACTTCCACCCAGCGCCCCACCAGCGAAGATGCCTGCAATGCCTGGTTGGATTGCAGCGCGGTGGCCATCTTTTCCACCGTCGCCCTCAGTTCATCCAGCCCGGTAACCGACTTAAACTGGGCCAGCTGACTCAGGAACTCGCCGTTTTCCATCGGCTTGAGCGGGTCCTGGTTTTCCAGCTGGGTGATCATCAGTTTGAGAAAGGCGTCTTCACCGAGATCGCCATTGGCCTGGCGGGTGTTCGCCTTTTGCGACAGGCCGAGTTCACTCAGAAGATTGGTATCGATCGCATTGGTCATAGCCAGTCTCCCCCGCCTAGCGGCCCAGATTGATGGTGCGCATCAACAGCTGCTTGGAGGTATTGAATACTTCCACGTTGTTCTGGTAAGAGCGCGAAGCCGACATCATGTTGGCCATCTCCCCGACGGTGTCGATGTTGGGCAGATAGACATTGCCCTGTTCGTCCGCCAGCGGGTGGTTCGGATCATGACGGGTGATCGGCGCGGCGTTGTTTTCGAGAATCTGTTTGACCTTGACACCGACCGAATTATGATTGGCCTGCTGCTGCAGCAGGGTCTCGAACAGCGGCGTTTTGGCCCTGTAGACCTGGTCGGGGTTGCCGCTGACGCTTTCAGCATTGGCAATATTGCTGGCGATGGTGTTGAGGCGCACGGTTTGTGCGTTCATCGCCGAGCCTGAGACATCGAATACATTAAACAGCCCCATTAGGATTCTCCTTTAATCGCATTGATAATGGATTTGCTTTTGCCTTCCAGAAAACGCAGCGTGGCCTGGTACTCCATGGCATTGCGGGAAAACGCGGCCTGCTCCACATGGGTCTCGACGCTATTGCCGTCGAGGGCCGGCTGGGTGGGAATGCGAAACTTGACGTAGTCCTCGAGCCCGCCACCGGCGCCGCCCGTCATGTGACCGGCGTGGGTGGTTTTCAGGGCACCACCACTTTGCCCGGCCCTGGCCATTTTCATAGCCGCCTGGAAATCGATATCCCTGGCCTTGTAGTTGGGCGTGTCGGCATTGGCCAGATTGGACGCCAGCAACTCGGTGCGCTGCGCCCGCAGTCGCAATGCGGCTTCGTGCAGTCCAAATATATTGTCTAAACTCATCGACATCGTGGTACTCCTGTTTGCGCTTCAGATTGCAAACTCGATGCCAAGTTGTTAACAATTTAAAAATCAGCGAGTTAGAATACTGAAGAAAAAACGGCGGCGCTGGAACGGCAAGCGCATGCCGCCGGGCGGCAATGATGATGGCCAACACCGAACCGGGCAGGCCGCCAGGGCGCCGCCCCATGGGAGGATGGTTCCGCAGGTGCTCGGGAACAGGAAAGGGCTTTACAACGTTGCGCTGGGAAAACCGGGGACCGTGGGACTGCTGCTATCGGCCTTGAGTCGATAGACGATTCCGCCTTCGTGACGCACGGTATCGAAGGCATCAGAGTAGCTGGCAATGGTTTCGGTAGAACCGAGAAACAGGTAGCCACCCGGCACCATGGCCTGGGCGATACGACGCAGGATATCGCGCTTGAGCTGGGATGAAAAATAGATCAGCACATTGCGGCAGAAAACGATATCAAACTTGCCCAGCGAGGCGTAGTTGTTCATCAAATTGAGTTCGGCAAAACGCACCCGGTTGCGGATTTCGTCTTTGACCTGCCAAAGGCTGCCCTGCGGGACGAAGAAGCGCTGCTTGCGCTCGGGCGACAGGCCGCGCGACAGGGCCAAGGCATCGTATTTGCCCGACTTGGCCGACTCGAGCATGCTGGGCGATATGTCCGTGCCAATAATTTGAACATTGTTCGAGAGGCTGCCGGGACGGCTCTGCAAGTATTCCTGCACCACCATACTGATGGAATAGGGCTCCTGCCCGGACGAGCAGGCGGCCGACCAGATCCGGACCTGGGCGGGACGTTGCTTGGCCAGCCCGGGCAAAATCAGATTTTTCAGCAGGGCGTAGGGGTGGTTGTCACGAAACCAGAAGGTTTCGTTTGTGGTCATGGCGTCTATGATGCGTTCACGCAGTCCAGAGCGCGGCTGTTTACCGAGGCCCTGCACCAGTTCACCGACCGATTCGATTTCCAGCTCCCGCAACAGGCGATTGAGACGGCTGGCAACGAGATACTGCTTGTTTTCGCCCAACACGATTCCGCATGCCTCTTCGAGAAAGCGGCGGAATGTATCATAATCACGCGCCGAGATTGATTGGTTCACTGCGTCCTTCCCTGAGTCCCGCTAAACATTTAGATCAGTTAGATCAAATTCTTTCCATTCTGTATGCTCGCCCGACGACGGTGGCACACAACTATCAATACCCTTTCTCCTCGACAAATTGTTTGATTCTGTCGACCACCGCCTGGGCCAGCTCATCCGGCTTGAACTTGGGAATAAAGTGATTGGCACCGACCTTGACCACCATGGCGTTGTTGAAGGTGCCGCTCAGTGAGGTATGCAGCATGACATACAGCTCGGCGAGCCGCGGGTCCCTGCGAATCTCCGTTGTAAGTGTATAGCCATCCATTTCAGGCATTTCAATATCCGACACCACCGCTGCGAGATGCTCCAGCTTGGGATCATCGTTGTCGGCCCACTCCCTCAACAGCTTTAAAGCGCCGCGACCGTTGTCGGTCAGGGAACACCCAACACCAATCTGTTCAAGTGTCCGCCTGACCTGATTACGCGCCACGCTGGAATCGTCCACCACCAGCACGTGCTGTTGGCGGATTTTATCCTCGATATTTCCGGCGAGTTCCTGGGAAACCTCAGTAGGTGGGTGGCAGACTTCCGCCAGCACCTTCTCCACATCGATGATCTCGATGAGCTCGTTTTCGAAGCGGGTCACCGCGGTCAGATAGCTCTCTTTACCCGAGCCCTTGGGCGGCGGCAGAATCTCCTCCCAGTTGAGGTTGACGATGCGTTCGACCCCACCCACCAGAAAACCCTGGGTGGAGCGGTTGTATTCCGCCACGATCATGAAACAGTTGGAGATATCCTCCACCGGCGACCGGCCGATGGCCATCCCTAAGTCAATGACCGGAATGGTTTTGCCGCGCATGGTGGCAACACCGCGCACCACCGCATGCGAATGGGGGATCTGGGTCAGCGGCGGACAGTGCACCACCTCCTGAATCTTGAACACGTTGATCCCGAACCGCTGTCGGCCTGAAAGCCGGAATAGCAATAATTCCAATCGGTTATGGCCTGCCAACTGGGTACGTTGGTCGACCGAGTGCATTACACTCGTCATAGCTGTACTCACCGCTTGTTTATTAATTATTTAGTCAATCGCTTTGTTATATCGGACCTGATGGTGGCGATCTTGAGCACTTTTTATTACGGCACAGTTTTTGCTTTTTTCTGTGGCAAGAAAAATCGACACCAAAACTTTGACATGCGAAAAGCACTGATAACAAGGCTCAGACTGATATTGTGCGGCATCCTGTTACCCGGCGGCGCCGTCATTGCGGCCGACTTCCATCCGCTCGACGATATCCGCCGAGCGGCCAACGACTTCGCCACCCAGAGAATCGTCTCTCCCGGTAACAGTACCATCGAGGCCGGCCATCTCGACCCGAGATTGCGCCTGAAGCGCTGTGACCAGCCGTTGTCCACGGAACCGCTCAGCCGACACCGCAATAACACCAGCATGACGGTGATCGTCAGATGTGAGGGCGCCAAACCGTGGACCGTCTATGTCCCGGTGAGAATCAAGACCTATCTCACCGTGGCTGTGGCCACGCGGCCGCTCGCCCGCGGCATCCCCGTCACCGCGGAGGACATCAGCTTCGAGCAGCGTGAAATCGGCCGTCTGACCAGCGGCTATTTCGAAACCGGCAAGAGACTGCTGGGGCGGGCACCGAAGCGCTCCCTTCCCCGCGGGGCGGTGATCTCCCCCCGGGAACTGGACATCCAGAAAGTAATCCGCAAGGGCAGCCGTATCAGCATCGTGGCTGAAACCAACGGTGTCTCGGTACGCATGCCCGGCAAGGCACTGGAGGATGCCGGCGAGGGCGAACAGATCCAGGTGGAGAACCTGTCCTCACGACGCACGATCACCGGCACCGTGCTCGGTCCCGAAACCGTCAAGGTGGCTATGTAAATGGCGGTTGAATACCGGCATATAAGCGTGCTTTTCGATGCCGCAGACATTCAAGTTTCGACCCCCTTGTCCGATACAAAATGTAAGCATTTATGCTTAGGAGAGTTCCATCATGCAAGTTGACAACACAGGCTCGATCACCAGCGTTATTAAAGAGGGCCAATCCTCGCAACAGACCCAAGCCGCCGAACAGCGGGCCGAGCGGCAACAACCGGAGCAATCACAACAACCAAGGCAAACAGATACCGTGACTCTTACCCAAGCAGCAGCCCAGCTTCAGCAGGTTGAGAACCATATAAAGTCAGCGCCTGTCACCGATACTCAAAGGATTGAGCAGGTACAGTCCGCTATCGCCAAAGGCAATTATTCACCCGATCCCGGCCAGGTGGCAGACAAGATGCTGAACTTCGAATCAGCATTGAACAGTGTCAGAAGCCGAAACTAAATGGGACACCCAGTCATGACTTCGATCTCTCTGATTCGGCAACTGGAAGCGCTCTTTCGCCAACAGCTCCAGGCGGCTACCGAACTGAAGCAGATCCTTGCGGATGAAAACGACGCACTCATCAAGCGCGAGCATGCGCAGGTGCGGCGAATCACCCGGCTCAAGGAAGAGAAAAGCGCCGCGATCGAATCGCTCGGCAATGAACTGCGCGAACTGTTAACCACGGCCGGGCTAAGCCTATCGCAGCAGTCACTGGATGACATCGTGGTCTCTGCACCGCCCGAAACGGCAGACCACCTCACCCAACTCAGGCAGAAACTCGGAACCGCGCTGCAGTCCTGCCAGGATCAAAACCTGGTCAACGGCCAGATTATCGCCGTCAACCGGCAGTCGACAGAAACCGCACTGGCCATCCTGCGTGGACAGTTTTCCGCCGGAAATCTCACCTATGGCGCCGCCGGACAGCCCATCTCGGAACAAACCCGCAAGCAGATCAGCAAAGCTTGATTTTGGAACAGTTCTGAGTAATCGTTGGGGATCGGATAATCAACCGGTATTGAGCGCCGTGCGGGCGACCCAGAACCAATGGAAAAACTATACGATAAAGCAAGAATCAGCGTCCTGCTCCAAAAACTGCTGGAGCGGCGCGCGCTACTCACCATCCAGCTCGATAATCACCCCATCCCCTTCTCTTCCGCCGTCATCGAGGTCAATCGCGAGGGTGACTTTTTTGTCATCGACGAACTCAAACCCGAAATCGGCGACGCATTGCTCAGGCAGAACCCCACCTTCCACATCGTAGGTCACCTGGACGGTGTCTTCATGCGCCTCGCGTCCACGGTACACGAATTTGGCATGGATAATGACATTCCCTTTTATAAGCTGCCGATCCCCAAAGAAGTGGACTATCATCAACGCCGCCAGGCGGTCAGGATCAAACTCAGCGCCGCCAACCCACTGACCGTCACCTTTACCGACAAGAGTGGCAAGAAATATAAAGGCGAGATTGAGAACCTCTCCATCGGCGGCCTGCGGGCACGCTTCAGACAGGATCTTCCCTACCACCTGGAAACCGGAATGAAACTGAGCTGTTCATTCCTGATCCCGCCTGACAGAACAGAAAAGATCAACAGCAACTTCGTCATTCGCTCCATCAAGCACGAAAATGACACCTATAAATCCGCGTTTCTGGGCGGACAGTTCCTCTTTCTCGCCGTGGAAAAGCAGATAGAGAGGAAACTGCAACGTGCCATCATGACCCTGCAGCGCGCTTCGCGACAAAAAGAAGCGTCTTAATCTCCCCGCGCTTACCCCTTATACTACGTTGTTGATATACTTCCGTCTCACCTCTGTTCGCCCCGGTAGCTCAGTTGTATAGAGCAACCCCCTCCTAAGGGGTAGGTCGCAGGTTAGAGTCCTGCTCGGGGCGCCATTCTTTATATAAAAATATGATATAAAATATAAAAAATAATTTATTTATATTATATAAAAAAACCGTTATCTTTCCCATTTCGTAATCCCGGCCAACAGGCGAGACGGAAGGTATTTATGAGCACAACCCAGTCATCCATGGTGTCACCTCTCCAGGGTGAAAACATCCAGCGCCCCGGTATGTTTATCTACGACCAATACGACCAACATCTGGTGGATGAACGCGTCGCCCAGTTTCGGGATCAGACCCGCCGCTTTCTGGCGGGCGAGTTGTCGGAGGAGGTGTTCCTCGCCCTGCGCCTGATGAACGGGCTCTATATCCAGCGCCATGCCCCCATGCTGCGTATCGCCGTCCCTTACGGCTTGCTCTCATCGGACCAGATGCGCATACTGGCCCATATCGCCCGCACTTACGATAGGGGCTACGGCCATTTCACCACGCGCCAGAACATCCAGTTCAACTGGCTCAAGCTGGAACAGGTGCCGGATGTACTGGCCGATCTGGCCGCGGTACAGATGCACGCCATCCAGACCAGCGGCAACTGTATTCGCAACACCACCACCGATCCGCTCGCCGGGGTGGCCGCCGATGAACTGGAGGATCCGCGCCCCTATTGCGAAATTATCCGCCAGTGGTCGACCCTGCATCCCGAATTCGCCTATCTGCCGCGCAAGTTCAAGATCGCCGTCTCCGGCGCAAGCCGGGACCGTGCCGTCACCCTGGTGCATGACATCGGCCTGCGCCTGGTCAAAAATGAGGCCGGCGAAATCGGCTTCAAGGTCAGCGTCGGCGGCGGCCTGGGCCGTACCCCGATGGTAGCCCAGACCATTCGCCCGTTCCTGGAAAAACGCCATCTGCTCTCCTACCTTGAGGCCATCCTGAGGGTCTACAATCTGAAGGGCCGCCGCGACAACAAGTACAAGGCCCGCATCAAGATCCTGGTCGGCAGCATGGGGGCCAAGGCCTTCAGCGAGCTGGTGGAACGGGAGTGGACCAGGATCAAGGATAATCTGGTGCTGGAACAGACTGAGATCGATCGCATCAAAGCCTTCTTCGGCCCGCTGGACTACGACCCGCGCGCGGCGCAGGACGACAGCCTGGAGCAACACCTGGCCGACGACCCGGCCTTCGGCCGCTGGTTCAATCACAATACCACGGCCCACAAGGTGGACGGCTATCGAGTGGTATACATCTCGCTCAAGTCGCCCAATATCGCCCCCGGCGATATCACCGCCGAACAGATGGAGACGGTCGCAGCACTGGCGGATGAATACAGTTTCGGCCTGCTGCGCAGCACCCATGACCAGAACCTGGTGCTGACCGACGTCAAACAGGGCGATCTGTTCGCCTTGTGGCAGGCACTGGATCAGGTCGATCTGGCCACACCCTCCATCGGCACTATCAACGACATGATCTGCTGCCCGTGACTGGATTTCTGTGCCCTTGCCAACGCCAGCTCCATCGATATCGCCGGCGAGATCCAGCAACGTTTCGAGCAGCTCGACTATCTCTACGATCTGGGCGAGATCGACCTGAAAATGTCCGGCTGCATGAACGGCTGCGGACATCATTCCATCGGCCACATCGGCATACTGGGGGTCGATAAGAAAGGCGAGGAGTGGTACCAGTTCACCCTGGGCGGTTTCTCGGAGAACGAGGCACAGCTGGGCGAACGCCTGGGCCGCGCCATCGCCAAGGACAAAGTGGCCGACACCGTGGAACAGATCGCCCGCGTCTATATCGAAAACCGCATCGCAGGGGAGCGTTTCGTCGACACCTTCTACCGCATCGGCATGGAACCCTTTAAAGGACGCGTCTATGAAGCAAATCATTAAGCGGCGCCGCATCGTCGCCGACGACTGGCAGACCCTTGGCGACGACGCCGATATCGATCAGCTGCCCCCAGGCAGGCTCATTGTCCCGCTGACATTCTGGCAAGAACACCAACAGACCCTGAGCCGACGGGAAGACCCGCTTGGGATCACGTTGAAACCGGATGATGATGTGGATGAAATCGGCCCAGAGCTGTCCCGTTTTGACATGGTGGTGTTGCAGTTTCCGAGCTTCCGCGACGGCCGCGCCTATTCCCAGGCCCGCGGCCTGCGCCTGCACCACGGCTACAAGGGCGATATCCGCGCCAGCGGCAATGTATTGCGCGACCAACTGATGTACATGGAGCGAGTCGGTTTCACCAGCTTCGAGATCGACAGCAAGCAGGATATCCACGACGCGCTAAAGGCCTTCGACGAAATCAAGGTCAAATACCAGGCCTCCTCGGACGAACCGCTGCCGCTCTACAAAAGGCGCTCCGCCTGAAGAGGCGGCGCCTTATCCTTACCTGCCGGCCTCGCTCGCCAGAATCGACTCCAGCCGCGCCACCGGTACATAGCCCGGGATCACTTGACCGTTCTCGAGCACCGAGGTGGGCGTGCCACTGATACCCAGCTCCTCCACCAAGGCCATGTGCTCAGCGATGGGATTGTCACAGCTTTTCATATCGATCGCCTTGCCCGCCTTGGCATCGGTGAGGGCCTGCCGGCGGTCCGCGGCGCACCAGACCGCCACCGCCTTCTTGTATGACTTGGAGTTCATACCGGCACGGGGAAAAAACAGATAACGCACCTCGATGCCTTGCTCGTTGAGTTCGGGCATCTCCTGGTGCATGCGGCGGCAATAGGGACAGTCGATATCGGTGAACACGGTAATGCTGTGTTTCACCTCCTGCTTTGGCGAGAAGACGATCATCTTCGCCTCGTCCACGCCATTGATCAGCTTCAACCGCCCGCTGGCGCGCTTGTCTTCGGTCAGGTTCTTGCCGCTACGCAGGTCCAGCAGGCTGCCGCTGAACAGGTAACGGCCGTCCTCGGAAACATAGAATACCTCGGCGCCAAAGGTCACCTCGTACATGCCGGGCAGTTCGCTCGGCTCGATACCGTCGGGCGCGTTGCCCGGGATGATCCGCTCGACCGCGGCGTGCACCTTGTCCGCCCCTGTATCCGCCGCAACCGCTCCCAAACCGGCGACCAACACCATTACTATTCCTGAAATCACTCGAAACATGTCCTGATCCTAAACGTAAACCAACAATTTGAGCCTATTATACCTGGCGGGTTCCCTCGGCACCGTAATTACCCCCGCGGATGGTGGATGGCGTGCAATGATTTCAGCCGTTCCCGCGCCACATGGGTGTAAATCTGGGTGGTGGATAGATCACCGTGTCCCAGTAGCATCTGCAACACCCTCAGGTCGGCACCATGATTCAGCAAATGTGTGGCAAAGGCGTGACGCAGGGTGTGGGGTGACAGGGTGGTGCTGATGCCGGCCTGGCGCGCATAGCGCTTGATCAGGTACCAGAAGGCCTGGCGCGTCATGGCCGCGGCGCGGCGGGTGACGAACACGACGTCGGCCACGCGCCCCGCCAACAGAACCGGCCGCGCCTCGTCCAGATAGCGCTGCAGCCACTCCAGGCACTCCTCGCCCATGGGCACCAGGCGCTCTTTGCCGCCCTTGCCGAAGATGCGCACCACCCCCTGGGTCAGGCTGACTTCGCCCAGTTTCAGCCCCACCAGTTCCGAGACACGCAGGCCGCTGGCGTACAACAGTTCCAGCATAGCCCGGTCCCTCAGCCCCAGGGGCTCGGCGATATCCGGCGCCGCCAGCAACATCTCCACATCCTCTTCCGTCAACGATTTGGGCAGCGGGCGGCCCAGCTTAGGGGCATCGATCCGGGCGGTGGGATCCGCCTGGATGCGCCCCTCGCGCAGCAGATAACGGTAAAAACGGCGCTGGCTCGACAGCAGCCGCGCGGTGGTACGCGGCTTTGCCCCCTGCTGCACGCGTCTGGCCAGATAGTCGAGCAGATCGTCCCGCGCCGCGGACTGCAAGGTCCCGCCCTTCTGCGCCAGGGAGAGGGCCAGCGCCCGCAGGTCGCTGCCATAGGCGGTGAGAGTGTGATCACTGGCACCACGCTCCACCCACAGGCTATCGAGGAACAGCTCTATCAAGGCGGCGTCTGCGGGGGGAACTGTTTGCTTAACCGTCATTAACCCGCTGTTCGTGCTCCAGAAGCCACTGCTTTAGCACCAGCCCGGCACCGCGGGTCCGCCCCATGAACCCGCCAAGCCCCGCTTTGGCCACCACGCGATGACAGGGAATCACCAAGGGAATTTTGTTGCTGCGACAGGCGCCGCCGACCGCGCGCGGCGAACTGCCCAACTGCCGGGCCAGTTCACCGTAGGTCAGGGTCCGCCCGGCGGGAATGCGCCGCAGCGCCTGCCAGACACGCCGCTGGAATGGCGTCCCGTCGAGCTGCAATCTCGTTTCGAGGCGAGAGGCCGGGGCGGAAAAATAGCCTTGCAGCTGCTTAACAATGTCCCGTTGCGCCTGTGATTTTGGAGGACATAGTTCACTGTCGCGGCCGAGAAAGTCGATGGCCGCCAGGTGGGCGCCGGCGAAGCGCAGCCCCAGCCTGACCTCGTCCAGGGGGGTAGTGATCACCACATCATATTGTTTGGGGGATTTATCTGTCGCCATAACCGACAAGTTTAGCCGATTAATCCGTCCGGCGGGTAAGACGCCGGATCCGCTCCTCATAAACCGATCGCCGGGCCGGCGTCGCCCCAGCCAGCAGGCCTTGGTAGAGCGCCACGGCGTCGCTCACCAGACCGGCCTGCTCCAGCATTTCGGCGGCGCGGCGCTGTGCCAGCGTTTTCCAGTCCGGATCGGTCTCACCTGACAAGCGGGCGGCACGCAGATAAAGACGGGCGGCCTCGCTGTACTGGTGTTGCGCCCGGCGCGTCTCGCCCATCCAGTAGAACAGTTCGCCCTGCCGGCCGCTGTCCGGCACCTTGTGAACCAGTTCCGCCAGGATCCCATAGGCCACCTCATGGCCACCGTGGTGATTGAGTTCCTGCAGCGCCAGCAGCAAATTGCCGATTTGCGCATCGCTCAGGGTGTCGGCGGCGACGATCTCCTGCAACAGCCCGGCGCCGCGTTGCGGCGCCCCGGCCAGGATCTGGACCCGGGCGCGGCGCAATTGCCATTCCACAACGTCGATCCCACCGGGCGCGTCCAGTTCGCTCATCAATTTCGAGGCCAGCCCGAGGTCTCCCTCGGCCAGGGCCATGTCCACCAGGCGGTACATCAAGGCCAGCGGCAACACGCTGACATCGGTGAACTGGGAGCTGGACAAATAGAGCGAGCGCAGCAGCTCCGACTCGCCCTTTTGCGTCAGAGTCCGGACCAGCGATTGGTGTGCCCTGGCATTGATATCCTCGCCCTGGGCGCGGATGGCGAGCCAGGCATAGAGCGCCTCGGCCTGCCGCGTGCCGGGCCGGTCCAGACGCGCCGCCAGCTCGAACCAGGGGCCGAAATCCCCCACCAGCAGCTGTTCCCGGTTGGCCAGCTGGCGGCCGTATTCGGTCAGGCTGAACCAGAGTGCATCGACCACAGCGGTCACCTGGGCCACCTCGAGATGCGCCACACTCAGCAGCCTTTCCAGCACGGCGATGCGCTGCGGCCAATCGCTTAGTTGCCGGCTCTTCTCGAACAGGGCGCTGAACAACGACTGCTTGAAGGCCAGATCGAGCGACGGCTCGGCCAGCCAGACAAAGGCCTCCCCGATGAGTTCGTCACTCAGTGGCGCCGGGCCTGCGAGCCGGGCCAGCACATAGGCGCTCCGGGCGGCGGGTGCGTCGCTCACCACCGCCAGGATGGCCGCCTCATTGGCCCGCTCTTCGGCGATCAACAGACGCGCCTTGAGACCCAGCCACTGGGGGTCACGCTCGGCCTCGGGATAGTCCTGCTCGTAACGCAGCAGGGTGGTGCGGGCGTCGTCGTAGCGGCCGTCCACCAGATAGCTTTGCGCCACCAGGCGGCGCCACTGGGCCAGTTGCTCGGGTTCATGCGCGCTGTCCCAGATCAGCGCCAACAACAGGTCGCGCGCCTGACCACCGCTGCCCATGGCCAGGTAACTTCTGACCAGTTCGGCGAGCAGCCAATTTCGATGACTGTCGGATACATTCACCGGCAGGGTTTCATATTCACGGATGATCGCCCCCCAGTCCCCCTTCTGGCGCAGCAGTTCGATCTTTTTACAGTGCCACGCCGCCCAGGCTTCCGGGGCTTGCTCCAGGTCGGGCTCGGCCTCGGCCAACAGCAGCAGGCTGAGTGACTCCGCGCCCTGCTCGGACAAGGCGGAGATTTCACTCAACAGTTGTTCGGAAAAAGCCGGGGACGGAGACGGGGTGGTCGCAGCGGCGGCAGGAAGCAGGAAGCCACAGAGCAGCCCCGCCGCCGCCCGTTTCGACAGCACATAAAAAAGGGTGCTGAACCGGGACGGCCGGTTCGCACCCTCTTTAATCGGGTCACGCATCAAGCGGATAGCGAGATTACAACTTTTCCTTGATACGGGCCGCCTTGCCGGTACGCTCGCGCAGATAATAGAGCTTGGCACGACGGACATCGCCGCGACGCTTGACCGCGATCGAGTCCACCGCCGGGCTGTAGGTCTGGAAGACACGCTCCACGCCTTCGCCGTTGGAGATCTTGCGTACCGTGAATGAAGAGTTCAAGCCGCGGTTACGCTTGGCGATACAGACCCCTTCAAAGGCTTGCAGGCGCTCCCGTTCACCCTCCTTTACCTTGACCTGAACCACGACGGTGTCGCCGGGACCGAATTCGGGAACCTCGCGCTTCATTTGTTCCGCGTCCAGCTGGTCGATGATATTGCTCATGGCACTTTCCTCAACTAAATCAATCTCAAAATCCAAAAAATCAGGCGGAATGAATCGTCGCCGCTCAATCCCGTTGTTCTTCATGCTCCCGGATAAACTCCTCCAACAGCATTTGTTGCTCGTTGTCCAGCTCCAGCGCCGGCAGCAGTTCCGGCCGTCGCAGCCAGGTCCGTCCCAGCGACTGCTTCAGACGCCAGCGGCGGATGGCCGCGTGATCACCGCTGAGCAGCACCGCCGGCACCGGCCTGCCCTGATAATTCTCGGGGCGGGTGTAGTGCGGGCAATCCAGCAGCCCGTCACTAAATGAATCCTGCTGCGCTGAATCCTCATGCCCCAGCGCGCCGGGCAACAACCGGGTCACCGCATCGATGACCACCAGGGCGGCCGTTTCGCCGCCGCTCAGCACGTAGTCGCCGATGGACAGTTCTTCGTCGACCTCCAGCTCAATGAGGCGATTGTCGATGCCCTCGTAACGGCCGGCGACCAGAATCAAGCCCGGCCGTTGTGCAATTTCACGCGCCAGCGGCTGATCGAAACGCCGTCCCTGGGGCGACAGGTAGACCACCTCGGCCGCCGGGTTGGCCTGCCGCGCCGCCTGAATCGCCTGGCGCAGAGGCTCGATCATCATCACCATACCCGGCCAGCCGCCGTAGGGTCGGTCGTCCACTGTGCGGTGACGATCCTGGGTGTAGTCGCGCGGATTCCACACCCCCAGCTCGAACACCCCGCCCTGCAGGGCCCGGCCGGTAACACCGTATCCCGCCAGATCTTCGATCAGCTGCGGGAACAAGGTAACGACATCAATCCTCACTTAAAACTCCGGGTCCCAGTCGACCCGAATCACCCCCGCCTGCAGATCCACCTGGTGGATATACCGGCCTTGGACGAAGGGAATCAAGCGTTCCCGTTCGCTTTCGACCACCACCAACACGTCGTTGGCGCCGGTCTCTAACAGATGGTCGACTCGCCCCAGTTCCGTACCGTCCAGGGTGACCACCTTGAGACCTACCAGATCGGCCCAGTAGTACTCACCCTCTTCAGCGGCAGGCAATTGTTCCTTGTCGACGGCGATTTCAGCGCCTACCAACTGCCTGGCCCGTTCCCGGTCGTCATAAGAGGCCAGCTGTGCAACCAATCCCTTGCCGTGGGGCTTGCCTTCGACCACCTCGACGCTTTGCCAGGCGCCGTTGAGGTTTATCTGCCAGGGGCTGTAACTAAAAATATTCTCCTTGGGTTTGGTCTCGGAAAAGACCTTGACCCAGCCACGCACCCCGTAGACACCGGCAATCCTGCCCAGGATGACGCGCTCACGCCGCACGGCCGTGGTTAAGCGGCGGCTTTGTTCTGCTCGATCAGCTTGGCAACACGCCCGGAGGTCTTGGCACCCTGGCCGACCCAGTGATCGATACGGTCGGTATCGATACGCAGTTTCTCTTCCTGGCCCTTGGCAACCGGGTTGAAGAAACCGACACGCTCGATGTAACGACCATCGCGCGCATTGCGCGAATCCGTCACAACGATGTGGTAAAAGGGACGCTTCTTGGCGCCGCCACGGGCTAAACGAATCGTTACCATCTCGCAAAAATCCTCTATGCAATTCCAGAAACAGCCGCCCACCATTGGACCGCCGGTAAAAATCCGCATATTTTACGCAAACTGAGGAAAAAAGAAAGCCTTAAAGGGGGCGAAATACCCTGTTCCCCCTGCCTTTTTGTGTCCGCGGGGCGAATGTCCCCGCACCACGATTTATTTAGAAGGGCGTCATGCCCGGCGGCATGCGCCCCTTCATGGCCCGCATCATCTTGGCCATACCGCCCTTTTTGAATTTCTTCATCATTTTCTGCATTTGGGTGAACTGCTTGAGGAGACGGTTGACCTCCTGCACCTCGGTGCCCGAGCCGGCGGCAATGCGGCGCTTGCGCGAGCCCTTGATGATGTCGGGACGTTGCCGCTCACGCAGGGTCATGGAGTTGATGATTGCCTCCATGCGCCTGAATTCCTTATCATTTACCTGATCCTTCGCGCTGGCGCATGTCAAACCCGAAGGCGAAAGCTTTGACGCGCTGGGCCGGGGCGATGAAGA
>JASBUE010000274.1 GCA_030148045.1 Candidatus Tenderia sp. | reverse complement strand
CAGGCCGGCAATATTGTTGCCACCGCCAATAGCGTCACCGCCCGGCATAAACGGGAACCCGCCATCAACATGGACTCAGAGCACACCGGCCTGGCGCAGGGTCTGGCGCACGGCTTCGTGATACGCTTCCGACAGGACGGTCAAGGGCAGGCGGATACCGTGGCCGATCAAGCCCATCTCGGCCAGCGCCCATTTGACCGGAATCGGATTGGCCTCGAGAAACAGGCTCTCATGCAGACCGGCCAGCGGCGCGTCGAGGGCCGCGGCCTTTTCCCGGTCGCCAGCCAGGGCCGCGGCACACATCTCGTGCATGGCCTTGGGCGCGACATTGGCGGTGACCGAAATCACCCCCTTGCCCCCCATCAGTACGAATTCACGTGCAGTGGCGTCGTCGCCGCTGTAGAGATCGAGGGCGTCACCGCAGCTGTCGAGAATCTCCTGGGCGCGCTGCAGGTCACCGGTGGCCTCCTTGAGGCCGACGATATTGGAGATCCTGGCCAGCCGCGCCACCGTTTCGGGCAGCATATCGCAGGCGGTGCGGCCAGGCACGTTATACAGGATCTGCGGCATGGCCACCGCCTCGGCAATGGCCTTGAAGTGTTGATACAAACCCTCCTGGGTGGGCTTGTTGTAGTACGGCGTCACCAGCAGGCTGGCGTCGGCCCCGGCCTCCATCGCCGCCAGGGTCAGGTCGATGGCTTCACGGGTGGAGTTGGAACCGGTACCGGCGATCACCGGCAACCGGCCGGCGGCGAAATCAACGGTCTTGCGAATCACATCACAGTGATCCGCCTCGTTCAGGGTGGGCGATTCGCCGGTGGTGCCGACCGAGACGATGGCGTCGGTGCCGTTGTCGACATGAAACTCCACCAGGCGCTCGAGCGCCCTGTAATCGATGCTGCCGTCCACCTGCATGGGTGTCACCAGGGCCACCATGCTGCCATGAAACATCTAGTACTCCTTCTAGGTGATATTGCCGTATTCAGCGTTCCTGTGGTGCCCTGCGGCGGTGTTCCCGTGTTTGACAAGGACTGGGCCATTGTCTGCACACGGCGCCTTGCCGCCGGGCACCACAGGAACGCCCGAAGGGTTGATCTGTCAGCGTCCATGGCGGTGTTGCGCCTCTTGCAAAGGACCAAGGCCATTCGCTGCGAGGCGCGCCTTGCCATGAACGCTGACAGATCAACTGAACACGGCAATATCACCTAGTAAGGAGTACTTGACTCCGCACTCCAGAAAAACGCTCATGGTACTTCCGGCCAGTCCATAAGACAAGCCCGTTCCACCCCCGGGTAAACTGGCGTATGATTTATTTTTTATTCGTCTGGCCAACCAACCAAGTAGCTCGAGCACATGTCAAAACACCTGGTAATCACCGCCGTCGGCGATGACCGCCACGGCATCGTCAACGACCTGACAAGACACCTTCTCGACAGCGGCTGCAACATTTCGGACAGCCGTATGACTATCCTCGGCGGCGAGTTCGCCTTGATCCTGCTGCTGTCGGGCAACTGGAATTCCATTGCCAAAATCGAGGAGACCCTCCCGAGAGTGGCGGACAAGCTCGGCCTGACCCTCGGTCTCAAACGAACCGAGCCCCGGAAAAAGCGCGGCAATCTTCTCAGTTATCATGTGGACGAGTTGGCCATCGACCAGCCCGGCCTCGTGCACCGCATGGCAGATTTCTTCTCCAGCCGCAACATCAACATCGAAACCCTCAACACCGATTCCTACAACGCCGCCCACACCGGCACCCCGATGTTTGCCATCAGCATGACAGTCAACATTCCAGCCGATCAGTCTATTGCCCAGATTCGCGAACAATACCTCGATTTCTGCGACAACCTGAACATGGATGGCATGATGGAGCCGGTGCGCGGCTAAACCACAACCCAGGAGGTCATCAATTTATGAGCAGCGTTGAAATTGGTAAAAAAGTGCCTGACTTCGAACTGCCCGCCACCGGCGATCAAACCATCAAACTCTCCGCGCTTAAGGGCAAGAACGTGGTGCTCTATTTCTATCCCAAGGACAGCACCCCGGGCTGCACCAAGGAGGGCCAGGCCTTTCGCGACGACTACAATAAATTCAAGCACGCCAACACGGTGGTATTGGGCGTTTCACGCGACAGCGTCAAATCACACGAGAACTTCAAGGCCAAACAGGAGTTTCCTTTTGAGCTGCTCTCAGACAAGGATGAGGAGCTGTGCAATCTATTTGATGTCGTCAAGATGAAGAACATGTACGGCAAGCAGGTCAGGGGCATCGAGCGTAGCACCTTCCTGATCGACGCCAAGGGCGTGTTACGCCAGGAGTGGCGCAAGGTTAAGGTCGACGGCCATGCCGCGGAGGTGCTGGCGGCGGCAAAAGAACTGAATAAATAACGCGGCGGAGACGTTAGTACAAACATGCCCAACAAACGTGTACGTGATCAGAGCCCCAAACGCTTCTTTGTCCTGGACACCAACGTGCTGATGCACGACCCCGGCTGTCTCTACCGCTTCCAGGAGCACGACATTTTTCTGCCCATGGTGGTCCTGGAGGAACTGGACAAGAACAAACGCGGCCATTCCGAAGTGGCCCGCAACGCCCGCCAGGCCAGCCACTTCATGGAAGACCTGATTGTCGGTGCCAACAAGAAGGACATCGAAAAGGGCATCAAACTGCCCCAGCCGCTCAACGGCTTTTATGAAAGCGGCCACATCTTTTTCCAGACACGCCATCTCACCTATGACCTCCCCCCCAGCCTGCCGGGCAACGTGCCGGACAACAACATCCTGGCCACGGCCCTGGCGCTGCAGAAGTCCCGCAACGATGCCAAGGTGATTATCGTTTCCAAGGACATCAACCTGCGCATCAAGGCGGCGGCGCTAGGCATCCTGGCCGAGGATTACCAGGACGATCAGGTGCTCGACGATCTCAGCCTGCTCTACACCGGCAAGACCGAACTGGACGAAAACTTCTGGGAGAATCATGCCAAGGAGTTGGAGTCGTGGATGGAAGAGGGGCGCACCTTCTACAAGATCACCGGCGACGACCTGGTGGAGTGGTACCCGAATGAGCTGGTCTATGACATTAAAGATAATGCCTTTCAGGCTATCGTGCGCGAAGTCAACGGCAACGAGGCCAAGCTGGAGATGTGCAGGAACTTCTACCGCTCGCATCACTCGGTGTGGGGCATCAATGCCCGCAACCGGGAACAGAATTTCGCTCTCAACCTGTTGATGGACCCGGAGGTCGACTTCGTCAGCCTGCTCGGCAACGCCGGCACCGGCAAGACCCTGCTCACCCTGGCCGCCGGCCTGGCTCAGGTGCTGGATGACCAACGCTATCACGAGATCATCGTCACCCGCGCCACCGTCCCCATGGGCGAGGACATCGGTTTTCTGCCGGGCACCGAAGAGGAAAAGATGGTGCCCTGGATGGGTGCCCTGATGGATAACCTGGAGGTGCTCTCCAGCGGCGAAGGCGGCGAATGGGGCCGGGCGGCCACCAACGACCTGCTGCGCAACCGTATCAAGATCCATTCGCTCAATTACATGCGCGGCCGCACCTTCTTGAAGAAATACGTCATCATCGACGAGGCCCAGAACCTGACCTCGAAACAGATGAAGTCACTCATCACCCGCGCCGGCCCGGGCACCAAGGTGGTCTGTCTCGGCAACATCGCCCAGATCGACACCCCCTATCTGACCGAGACCACCTCGGGGCTGACCTATGTGGTGGATCGTTTCAAGAACTGGCTGAACAGCGGCCATATCACCCTGATCAGCGGCGAGCGCTCGCGCCTGGCCGATTTTGCCGCCGAAAACCTCTGAACTTATTATTACTGAGGTGGAAATAATGGATAGCCGCCTCCCGAAACCGTTGGCCGCAGGGATGTATTCACAACGTGTTTCGGAAGGGGGGGTGTCCATTATTACGGATTTCCTAGGGGTCCGACGCGGCGGCCGCCTCGTCGGACAGTTTGGGCC
>JASBUE010000265.1 GCA_030148045.1 Candidatus Tenderia sp. | reverse complement strand
GCCAGCCCGGCCTTGGCGGCGCTGTAGATGGGATAGCCCTTCATGGGCCGCTGGGCATGGATGTCGACGATGTTGACGATGCAGCCACCTTGTTTTTTTAGCTCGGGCGCCGCCGCCTGGGAGAGGAAAAAGGGCGCCTTGAGATTGCTGCCGATCAGGTCGTCCCAGTCCGCCTCGCCGGCGCTCTCCATCGGGGTGGGGTAGAAGGTGGAGGCGTTGTTGATCAGTACGTCCAGCCGTTGCCAGGGGCGGCATGCGGCGGCGATTACGCCGGACAGTGCGGCGGTCTCCAAGAGGTCGGCCTGGATCAGCACCACCGAGTCGGGGCGTTGCTGCTTCAATTCCGCCGCCAGGGCCTCGGCCCGCTCTTTTGAATCGCGGTAATGCAGGGCGATGTTCATGCCCGCTCCATGCAGCCGGCGCGCCATTTCGGCGCCGATGCGGTGGGCGGCGCCGGTGATCAGGGCCACCTTATCGTTAAGGCTGTTTGGATCGTGCATCGAGTTTCAGATTGGATTCGGATAGACTGTGTCAACTCTACCCCATCGGGATCAAATAGGAAACTTTATGTCGATCAGCGATTTGCCGTTGCCGGACGAGGTGGCGCGGCAGCACAGCGAGCAGCTGCAGGCGCACATCCGCGCTGAAATCGAGGTCGGGGGCGGCGCCATCAGCTTCGCCCGCTTTATGGCGATGGCCCTGTACCAGCCGGGGCTGGGCTATTACAGTGCCGGGGCGCGCAAGTTCGGCGCGGCGGGTGATTTCGTCACCGCGCCGGAGCTGTCGCCACTGTTCTCCCGCTGCCTGGCGCGCCAGTGTCGTCAAGTGCTGTATGAAATCGGTTGCGGCGACATCCTCGAATTCGGTGCTGGCACCGGCGTAATGGCCGCCGAGGTGCTGCTGGAACTGGAGCGCCTCGGGGCATTGCCGGGACAGTATTTTATCCTCGAACTCAGCCCCGACCTGAAACAGCGCCAGCGTCATACCCTGGAACGGCGCGCCCCCCATCTGCTGGAACGGGTGAGCTGGCTGGAGGGTCTGCCGGAATCCGGTTTCCAAGGGGTGATCCTGGCCAACGAGGTGGTGGACGCCATGCCAGTACACCTGGTGCGCTTTCTCGAGGGCGGCCTGGCGGAGCGTTTTGTGACCTGGGACGGGCGTCAATTCGCCTGGCAGGAGCGCGCCCCGCAATCGGCCGAACTGCTGCAGCGTATCGACACACTGACGGCGGAACTGGGCGATGAGGTGTTTTGCCCCGGTTACCTCACCGAAATCAATCTCGCCCAGGCGGGCTGGATCAACAGCCTGGCCGGCTTGCTGGAGAAGGGCGCCGCCCTGATCATTGATTACGGCTTTCCCCGGCGCGAGTACTATCATCCCGACCGCACCAGCGGCACCCTGATGTGCCATTACCGCCACCGCGCCCATGGCGACCCACTGATTCTGGCAGGGCTGCAGGATATCACCACCCATGTGGATTTCACTGCCCTGGCCGCCGCGGCCCAACAGGCGGGGCTGGAGCTGATGGGCTATACCAGCCAGGCCCAGTTCCTGTTGGCAAGCGGCCTGACCGAGATGGTGACTGAAATGGACCCGGCGGATCCGCGCCACTATTTACTCTTCACACAACAGGTAAAAAAGCTTACTCTACCTAATGAAATGGGTGAGTTGTTCAAGGTGCTTGCCGTGGGCCGCGGCATATCTGGAAATCTGCAGGGATTCCTGTTGCAGGACCGGCGTCAGCGGCTCTAACTATCCCATCCATAAGCCGACGTTTTAATAGTCTCATTATAAAATATGGGGAAGGGGAGCAAGGCAAATGGCGATCGGGGTGGCGACGCTCAAGCGTTATTGCCAGATTGCGGTAGTGCTTGCCGGTATGCTGGTCGGGGCGGCGGCCAATCCCGCCGTGGCCGGGTTGGGGGAGCCGCCCACCGTCCCGCATCAGTTCCACATTGCCCCATCCGAGTTGAATGCAAATGCCATCGAGGCGGCCGGCGGCGGTAGCGAGATCGGGCTCTATGGAGCGGTGCGGCAACACTGGGGCTGGGTGGCGTCCATACTGCTGACGCTGGCGGTGTTGGTCATTTGCGTGATGCGATCCAGGCTGCGCAACACCGGGATCAATCACGCCCTGCAGGCGGAGATGGCGGTCACGTCCCGTTCCGAGCAGGCGTTACAGGCCAAGAACCAAAGAATAGAAGAAAACGAACAGCGCCTGGCGGCCATCCTTGACAATGTCCTGGAAGCCGTCATCACCAGCGATGACGCCGGCAACATCCAGACCTTCAACCGTGCCGCCGAGGCCATCTTCGGTTACCGCCAGGAGGAGATCACAGGACGCAACATCTCCATGCTCATGCCGCCGCCGGACGCCGCCCGGCATGACCGCTTCATGCAGGATTACATCCGCACGGGCAAGACCAAGATCATCGGCATCGGCCGCGAGAGCCAGGGGATGCGCAAGAATGGCGAGGTATTTCCCCTCGAACTGGCGGTCAGCGAAGTGGCGCTGCGAGGTCAGCGCATGTTTGTCGGCATCATGCGCGACCTGACCGACAAAAAAGCCCACGAGGCGCGTCAGCGGCAGATGGAAAAACTGGAGGCGCTCGCCAAGATGGCGGGTGGCTTCGCCCACGAGTTCAATAATCTGTTGTCGAGTATCCTCGGCTATACCGATTTGCTGTTGCTCGATCTTGCCGCTGAACCGGACTGGGCTGCGGATCTGGGACGGGTAATGGATGCGGCGGTGCGCGCCAAGCTGCTGGTCAAGCAGCTGCTCGATATCAGCCGCAGCGACTACGAGGAGGCGCTGGTGCTGATGCCCCAGAAAATCGTCACCGAGGTGGTCGACCTGCTACAGGGCCTGCTGCCCGAGGGCGCGGAGATTCACAGCGATCTGGACCGGAGTGCGCGCCACATTCGTATGTCGCCGTATCAGTTTCAGCAGATCATCATGAATCTGGGGATGAACGCCATCGAGGCGCTAGCAAAGGGCGGCCGCATCGATATCGCGCTCAAGTTCGCCGAGATGGGGGCGAATGAGGTGGCCGGCAAGGAAAACCTCGCCGCCGGTGAGTACGCCGTGCTGAGCGTGTGTGATGACGACAGAGTCATAGACGCGGACAAGCTGGCGCGGATCTTCGAACCCGCCTTTACCAACTATGATACGGTCAAGGATCAGCTTGTCGGGTTGGCGGCGTTAAAGGGGATTGTCGGCCGCCATCACGGCGCCGTCGAGGTGGACAGCGAAGTCGACAAAGGCACCTGCTTCAGGATTTATCTGCCCTGCGACTAGCCCGTGTCCGCAAGCTGTGGGCGGCGACATTCTGGGCAGACCGTCAGTCCGGATCGGGCGCAGCGCTTTGCTGCAGTATGGAGGCGATCTGGCCGCGGTTTAGGACGCCGACCAGTTTCGCCTCGCCATTGACGATGGGCAGGTGGTGAATCTTTTGTTCGTCGAGCAGCGGCAACAGATCGGCGACGTGTGAGGTTTCGGGGGCGCTGATCACCGGATGGGTCATGATCTGGCCGACCACCTCGGGTTTGTCCGAGTTGGGCCCCGGCGTCGCCCGGATCAATGCCTGGATGCGCTCTTCCAGCGTGGCCTGCGGATAATCTCGGGCATGGCTGATGAAATCGTCCAGGGTGACAATCCCGATTGGCTGCTGAGCGCGGTTGATGACCGGTACCGCGGTGATTTGGTGCCGGGCCAGCCATTCCCAGGCCTCCGCCAGCGGCGTACCGAACTCGGCCGCCACCGGATTGGGGATCATCAGGTCGGAACAGCGCAGGTCGCCCAGATGGCGCCGGTGATAATGATGGTTGGCCTCCTGATAGAGCCGCATCAGCTCATCCTCGTTGATATCGACGAAGGTGTCGAAGTGTGTCAGGGCGCTGTGCAGGTCCTCGGCTTCGAACGGCGGTTTCAGGTTCAGGCCGGGCGTCTGGCTGTCCTGCCGTTCGATGGGCGATTCAAAACGATCCTGCTCCTGATGGATCTCCAGCAGAAAGGCGATGGCCCGCACCGCGCCCCACAGTACCGCGGCGTTCAGCAGCACCGGGGTGAGCACGAACTGATAGCCCAGCTGCGCCACCTCGGGGCCCGCCAATACGGTGAGCATGGCCGTCGCGCCGCCGGGCGGATGCAGGCAGCGCAAGGCTTGCATGGCCAGGATGGCCGTGGCCACGGCCAGTGGAATTGCGAACAGGATGGCGGGGATATAGCGGGCAAAGGTGACACCGATGACGGCGCAGATCAGGTGGCTGCCAAGCAGCGGCCAGGCCCGGTTCATGGGGCTGGAGGGGATGGCTGCCAGCAGGACGGTGGAGGCGCCCATGGAGGCGACGATAAAGGGGGCGGAGGCATTGGAGAGAAAGCGGTAGCTGATCCAGGCGACCAGCGTCATGGCGAGCAGGGCGACTAGCGTGCTGAGGATCATTTCCCGGTGGTTGATCCGCTGCTGGTCCGCCAGCCTATGGAAAAATGCGCGCAAAAAGTTCATTCAAATACCCGTCCGGTGTATCGCGACCCAATCTTAAAAAGATGTTTTTTATATGAATTTTATAGAGGCGCCGGATGGCTGTCCAGGCGGTGGATCCGTGGGGGGCGGGATCTGGGTTGAGGGGGCGGGGCGATAAAAAAACCGCAGCCGGAACCGGCTGCGGTTTGCGGTGATGCGAAGCGAAGGTGAATCAGCGTTTGTAGCCGGTCACCATGATGAAGGGGCTGGGCGGCGCCATCTGGCGCGATTCGATATCGACGAAACCGACTTCGCGCAACATCTCCTCCATCTCGGCGGTGGAGTACGAGGTGCCGCCGACGGTGTTGATGATCTGGTTGACTCCGATCAGGGCGGCCAGTTGCGGGCCCTTCTTGTCGGCGTGCAGCAACTGCTCCTGGATCATGATGATGCCGTCTTTGTTCATGGAGTCATAGCATTTTTTCAGCAGCTTCTTGATATTTTCCGGCGACTCCTGGTTGGTCATGGAGGACAGCAGCATGGCGTCGTTGCCGGAACCCAGTGAGTCGGTGTTGTAGTCGCCGGGTCGCAGCTCGACCCGGTCCTGCATGCCGTATTGGTCGACGATCTCCTGGGCGATCTTGAGGTTCTGCTCGCGGTCCATGGCCACGGCGTTGAGGCCGTCGTACTTCTCGCAGAACTTGACCGCGAAGGTGGCCGGGCCGCAGCCCACGTCCATGAGCCGCTTCTTGCCGGACAGGTCGATCATGCCGGTGAGCACGTCGGATTGGGACAGGGCGCGGTTGTGCATGCCCATCATGTAGTTGCGCGTCTCCGCGTCCGTGTAGGCCTGGTGCATCAGGGCCGAGGGCTTGCCGCTCTTGACCGTGTTGTAGAGTCCGCCCCAGGCCTCATACCAGTTCTCGAACATGTAGACGATGCCGCCCTGATAGAATTTGCTCGAGTTGGTGAGGAAGGTCTGGCTGAATGGATTGTTGCGGAAGGTATCGCCGTCGCGGTCGAGAAAATCCATCGACACCAGCGCGCTCAGCAGGGCGCCGAGGCAGCGGCGGTCCGCCCCGGTTTCCCGGCTCAGGGTGTCCAGGTCTTTGGCCTGGCCATCCAGAAGATTGAAGATATCCAGCCGGTTGGCGGCATGCAGGACGCAGGACTGCCAATAGGCCGAGGCCACCTGCATCACCCGCATCGGATCCATGCCCTCGGGAAGCTCCCAGCCACCCTTATCGTTGTTATCCCATGACTCAGACATTCAAACCTCACATATTCCTGATGCTAAAGACAGTCCCGTAATATGAATCATGGTCGCTTTTTTGTCCAGTCGCCGCGGGCGTTATACTATGGCGCATCCAGGGGTGCCGGCCGCTGCCTGTTCGACCGTGGTCTGCGCTGCGCCCGTCTTGAAGAGTCCGGCTCTTTACCAATAGAATCGCGGCGCAAACAACGACGGTGATTATTACTAGAGGCGGAAATAATGAATACCCGTCTTCCGAAACACATGCACAACATTCAACTCTTGTGCACTTAATTAAATTTAAAGAAAATGAGGGGCTTGGCATGAAGAGAGCGGGGCTGGCGATTCTGGGTGGTTTCCTGGCGGCCGATACGGCCGTGGCGCAGGAGATCGGTTCACAATGGAATGGCGAGGCGGAACTGGGCATCGTCTCCACCGAGGGGAACACCGAAACCCAGACCATCAGTGCCAAGGGTAAGGTCGTCAACGAGCGTGCCAAGTGGAAACATCAGGCCGGTCTGGAAGCGCTCAACACCGAAGATAACGATACCACCACGGCCGAGCGCTATACCCTGAGCGGCAAGACCAGTTATAAATTCACCGCCCGGAGTTACCTGTTCGGTATCGCCACCTATGAGGATGACCGCTTCAGCGGCTATGATTGGCGTGCCAGCGAGGCGGTGGGTTATGGCCGCCGCGTGATTGCGGAAAAAAATCTCGAACTGGAGCTGGAGGCCGGCCTCGGTGCGCGTCAAAGCAAACTGGATGACGGCACCGACGAAGATGAGGGGCTGGTCCGTCTGTTCGGTTTTCTCGGCTGGAAAATCAGTGACACCTCGAAATTCACCGAAGAGCTGAGTTCGGAAATCGGTGAGAAGGCGACCATCTCCAAATCGGTGACCGGTCTCAAATCCCAGATCAACAGCAGCCTGGCAATGAAGATCAGCTACATGGTCAAGCATGTCTCCGAGGTGCCGGCCAGCATTAAAAAGGTGGACCGGGAAACGGCGGTGACGCTGGTTTACGGTTTTTAAAAAGCGGGCACCAGCCTTTGGCGCTATTATTCCGGCAGGGAGGATGGATTGTCTCCGGCCATCTTTCATTTTGCCCCAAAACAAGGAGTTGTCCATGTCCGACAAACCAGTACCGACCACCGCACCGCTGCATGATCTTATCGCCAGGCGTTGGAGCCCGCGGGCCTTCGATCCATCGCGGCCGGTATCCCGGGATAACCTGATGACCCTGCTGGAGGCGGCACGCTGGGCGCCGTCCTGCTTTAATGATCAGCCCTGGCGCCTGGTGGTGTGCGACAAGGCGACCGACGAACCTGCCTGGCAGCGGCTGTTGCAGGCCCTGGCGGAAAAGAATCAGCGTTGGGCCCGCAATGCGCCGGTCCTGATACTGGCCTGCGCCGACAGTGAATTCGACCATCACGGCAAGCCGAACCGCTGGGGCCAGTATGATACCGGTGCGGCCATGATGGCTCTGGTCTTCCAGGCGACGGCCATGGGCCTGGCCACGCATCAGATGGGCGGTTTTGATGTGGAGGCGGCACGCCAGGCGACCGCGGTGCCGCCGCGTTATCAACCCATGGCGGTGCTGGCCCTGGGGTACGCCGGAGATATAAGCGGCCTGGATGAGAGTTTCAGGGCAGCGGAAGCGGGCCCCCGTCAGCGTGCGGAGATGAGCAGTCGCTTTTATCTCGGCAGCTGGGGGAATCCGGTCGGTGGAGATTAAAACCAGGGTATGGCGGGCGCCGCGGTTCCTGCATGCCGGTCGTGGCGGCGGCCGGGGGTTCAGGCTAATATTACAGTTGGAGTGCTCGGAGTGACGCATATTCCAGGCATTTCGCTAATCCTTGCCGGCATAGGCGGAGAGGCTCAAAGTGAAGAGCACGCTGATTTCATTGTTAATCGTTCTGTTGTCCGGCTGCGGCGGTGCCATAAACAATCATGAGAAGATTTTGCGTGATGATCTGATGCGCGTGAAATACGCGGATGGCATTTCCCTGCTGGAAGCAAAATATATCGCCGATGCCTATCTCTATCTGCACGGCGGCCGCATCGGCAAGGCGCCGCATGTAAAGGTGCGCGACGGCGGTGATGTCTGGCTGGGGGACATCTATGGCGGTCTGGCCGTCAGTCCCGAACGTGCGAATAGCCCCCCGGTGACGGTGAACAAGAAGACCGGCCATGTGAACTGGGCCGATGGGCCCATGCTGACCAGGGTCGAATTTCCGATGATTCAATAGCCCTCGTTCGACGGTTTATCCATATTTATTGTGCGCAATACCCCGGCGATGCCGGGGCGGAACTTTTATGAACGGATTTGTCACTTACTGACGAGTTGTGAATAATGGATATTCATTATTTCGGCCTCAGTAGTAAGTTATTAACCCGGCAACCTAATATGCCGGGTTAATAACAGGTTCCTTGATGCCGGTTTTTCGTTCCCGATAGGGGGCTTTAACCAGAGGAGGTCGCGCCATGAAAGTATCCGTGGGATTACCGTCTCTGCTTGTTGTTTTGGTGTTGGTTGTTCCATCGTTGTCGCTGCAGGCGGCCTGTGTCAGCGTGAATGACAGCGGTGTGCCTGTGACAATCGCGCCCCTGACACTCAATACCACGGGTTCCCCGGCCATGGTCGGCTGGTTGCGTGCCCGGGCGCTGAATGAGCGCAACCAATCCTTCGCGGCAGCGGCGGCGGCCATGGGGGAATTTGCCAAAGATCTGATACGCGCAGTCTATAATGTTGAACTGGCGCGCATCGCCCATGTACATGAAGCCGATCCCGTGCAGGCCTACCAGGAACTGGTGCGGGCACGGCGTTTTTTGGAGGGCGGTTCCGGGGAGCGCCAACAGGCGCGTCAGGCGCTGGATGATTTTATCGCCAACTACAGCGATGACAAGAGTGTCTGTGCCCGGATAAACGATGCGGCGTTTCAGGCCTTGAAGCGTGAACTTCAATCCATGCTATAGCCGCGGAGATTACCAAGGAGTTCATAAGTTGCCCGGCATTCCCATGTGGGACACGCTGTGAATACATCCCTGTACGCTCGACGGCCGCGTCCATGCGGCCGACGGTCCCACATGGGAATGCCGGGCAACTTACGTTCGGATTAGTAATGGCCCGCTATCTGCGGCGCCGGGATTTCTTTGGGCTTTCGAAGTTGACCCGTAAAGGCCTGCCGCTGAAATCCTTGCCGTTGAGTCCGGCGATGGCGGCACGGGCTTCATGTCCTTCCATCTCGATGAAACCAAAGCCCTTGCACTGGCTGGAAAAGACATCCGTGGCCAGCTTGAGCGAACGTACCGTACCGAATTGGGAGAACAGCTCGTGTATCTCTTTGTCCGTGGTGCTGGATGGCAGGTTACCGACGAATAGTTTTTTCACGGCAGTTCTCCTTGTGGCTGGGTGGCGGCGGGGCGCTGAAAAAAAGACCCCGCTGTTGCAGCGGGGGTCTCGTTATCTGACGGAGAATGGCCGATCAGACTTGCGGCTGTACTTGGGCAGCCTGGAGGCCCTTGGGGCCTTTCTCAACTTCGTAGTTGACTGTCTGGCCTTCGGCCAGGGTCTTGAAACCGTTGCCGGTAATAGCGCTGAAGTGAACAAACACGTCATCGCTGCCGTCGCTCGGCGAGATGAAGCCGAAGCCCTTGGCTTCGTTGAACCATTTAACAGTACCTGTATTCATTTTTGAAATCCTCGAAAAGCAAAAGTAATGTGTTGCATGCAGGTGACGCAGAGGATTCAGAGAGGTGCCGAGAAAAGGGTGTTCAGGGTGTTCTAAGAAAGCCAGCTTGAGTCAGTGCAAGCAGCGGATACTATAACCCATTCTGAAATAGAAAGCTCGGATTATTTTGTGGCGCGCCTTCCCTGGGGTGCGTGTTCCTGGGTATCTGGGTAGTCAACCAACTCCCAATCGCCGGGTTAATAAACTGAAGCACAATGAGAAAAATGATGAATTGCCAGGATCCCCCCGTCGTGCTGCGTATCTCCAAGAAAATCACCATCTCCGCCCATGAAATCGAACTCGGCTTCATCCGGGCCCAGGGCGCCGGCGGCCAGAATGTCAACAAGCTCGCCACGGCCGTCCATCTGCGTTTCGATATCCGGGCCTCGTCGCTGCCGGAGAGTTATCAGGAAAAGCTGCTGCAATTGCAGGACCGGCGTATCAGTGCCGGGGGAGTAATCGTGATCAAGGCGCAGCGCTACCGCAGTCAGGAGAAGAATCGTGAGGATGCCCTGGCCCGTCTGGGCGAGATGGTCCGCAAGGCCATGGCGGCGCGGAAAAAGCGCAAGGCCACCAGACCGACGCGGGCGTCGCAAACGCGGCGCCTGGACAGCAAATCCAGGCGCGGCCAACAGAAGACCCTTAGGCGTAAGCCCGACGTGTAGCGCCGATGCCGAGGCGCTGCGCCGTTGTTTGCGCGCCGCGTTGTTTTGCAGAATGGCCAGCCGCTGTGCGCGGCCGGTTCGTTGTTGTCCCGGGCGGTTTTTCAGCAAGGCTTATGATGTGCTGACGGCCTGGGTCTCTTCCAGCAATTCAGCGGCGGTGACAATGATGCAGTCGCCCTCGCTGTCCGGGCACACCGCCACCAGCAGCGCATCCCGCTCCATGCCCGGCAGCCATTTGCCGAGCCAATCGTCCAGCGTGATGTGCTGCGGTTGGCAATCGGCGAACTCACCGCCGGCCCAGGCCGCGGCCAGTTCCTCGTGGGGCCACACCGGCAGGTGTTCATCACCCGCCTCGGACAGGATCACCCAGCCCCCTTCGCCGGCGAGGCCCCAGACCTGTTGCAGTGCCACCGTCGTGCGGATGAAATAGTCATAACGCTGCTCGGCGGGCATGCGGTCGATGGCGTCGATCTGGGGGGTGGTCAGTGGGGTGGCCATGGGAGATACCTTGATAATGGATAGAGCGGGAGCGAATTGGGGCGCTATTATAAGGGCTGCGGGGCGATGCGGGCAATCGCAGCTTTGCGGCCAGATGAAATGCACGTCCAGCTTGGTTATGGGCTTGAGTGTCAGCGCTCCAGCTTGGCAAATGCCGCCGCCATGGCGCCCTGCGGTTGTTGCGCCTGGCGTGGCTGGGTTTGCCCCTTGCCGCCCCGGCGCGTGTTAACAGGCCCTAATATGCTCACCGCCGCCCGATTGTGTCTTCATGCTCAGGGCGATGCGCTTGCGTTTCAGGTCCACATCCAGCACCCGCACTTTCACCACGTCGCCGGCCTTGACCACGTCGCGTGGATCACTGATGTATTTGTCGGCCAGTTCGGAGATGTGCACCAGGCCGTCCTGGTGCACGCCGATGTCGATGAAGGCGCCGAAGTTGGTGACGTTGGTGACCACGCCTTCCAGCCGCATGCCTTCCTTCAGGTCCTTCAGCGCTTCCACGCCCTCCTTGAAGCTGGCGGTGGTGAACTCGGGGCGCGGGTCGCGGCCCGGTTTGTCCAGCTCGTTCAAAATGTCGCGCACGGTGGGTTCGCCGAACTGTGCGTCGGTGAACTGTTTCGGGTCGAGCTTTTTCAGCAAGGCGCTGTCGCCGATGAGTTGGCGGATATCCTTTTGGCTGGTCTCGGCGATGCGCTGTACCACCGGATAGGCCTCGGGATGGACGGCGGAGGCGTCCAGGGGGTTGTCGCCGTCCATGATTCTCAAAAAGCCGGCCGCCTGTTCGAAGGCCTTGGGGCCGAGGCGGGTGACCTTGAGCAGTGCCTGGCGGTCTTTGAAGGCGCCGTGGGCGTTGCGGTAGTCGACGATGTTCTGTGCCAGGGGGGCGTTGAGCCCGGCGATCTGGGCCAACAGGGCGGCGGAGGCGGTGTTGATGTCCACGCCCACGGCGTTGACGCAGTCTTCCACCACCGCTTCCAGCGTTTTGGCCAGCTGGCTCTGGTTGACGTCGTGCTGGTACTGGCCCACGCCGATGGCCTTGGGTTCGATCTTGACCAGCTCGGCCAGCGGGTCATGCAGGCGGCGGGCGATGGAGACGGCGCCGCGCAGGGAGACGTCCAGGTCGGGGAATTCCCGCGCCGCCAGCTCCGAGGCGGAGTAGACCGAGGCGCCGGCCTCGCTGACCATGATCTTGCTCAGCTTCAGTTCGGGGTGGCGCTTGATCAGGTCGGCGGCCAGTTTGTCGGTTTCTCTGGATGCCGTACCGTTGCCGATGCTGATCAGGTCGACGTGATGTTTCCTGGCCAACTCGGCCAGGGTGTGGATGGACCGGTCCCACTGGTTTTTGGGTTGATGTGGATAGATGGTGGCGGTGTCCACCAGCTTGCCGGTGTCGTCGACCACGGCCACCTTGACGCCGGTACGCAGACCCGGGTCGAGGCCGAGGCTGGCGCGCGGCCCGGCGGGGGCGGCCAGTAACAGATCTTTCAGGTTGGTGGCGAAGACCTTGATGGCCTCCAACTCGGCCTGTTCGCGCAACCGCTTTTTCAGCTCCATATCGATGTGCATGGAAAGCTTCACCCGCCAGGTCCAGCGCACCGTGTCGGCCAGCCACTTGTCGGCGGCGCGCCCCTCGTTGCGGATGTTGAAGCGCCGCGCAATCATGGTTTCACCCACGCTGGGTGTGCGCTTGGCGGTCGCCTCGTCGTCGCCGGGCAGCTCCAGCGACAGATTCAAAAAGCCTTCGCTGCGGCCGCGGAACATGGCCAGGGCGCGGTGGGAGGGGACCGCCTTGATCGGCTCGGCCTTGTCGAAATAGTCGGCGAACTTGGCCGCCTCAGCCTCCTTGCCCTCAATTACCCTGGAGCACAGCAGGCCCTGTTCCCAGCAGTAATCGCGCAGCTGGCCCAGCAACTCGGCGTCCTCGGCGAAGCGCTCCATCAGGATCTGGCGCGCCCCGTCCAGGGCCGCGGCGGTGTCCTTGATCTGGTGGTCGGGATTGAGATAGTGGCTCGCCTCCGACTCGGGGTCGAGGGTGGGATCGTCGAACAGGGCGTCGGCCAGGGGTTCCAGCCCCGCCTCGCGGGCGATCTGCGCCTTGGTGCGGCGCTTGGGTTTATACGGGAGATACAAGTCCTCCAGGCGGGTCTTGGTGTCGGCGTCCAGGATGGCGGCCTTGAGCGCCTCGGTCATCTTGTCCTGCCCTTCGATGGATTTGATCACCGTGGCGCGGCGTTCCTCCAGTTCGCGCAGGTAGGTGAGGCGTTCCTCCAGCAGGCGCAACTGGCCGTCGTCCAGGCCGCCGGTGACCTCTTTGCGGTAGCGGGCGATGAAGGGCACGGTGGCGCCTTCGTCGAGCAGGGCGATGGCGGCGACGACCTGGGCCTGCTTGGCGTTCAGCTCCTGGGCGATGCGTTGTTCGATCGGGGGCAATGGCATGTTGTGCGGTCCTTCCTTAGCGACATTAATTCGAAATCAGCGGGCGCCATTATACGGAGACGTCCGCCGTCCTGCACCGAGCAAGACGCCGGACCGATTGCTGGGTAGAATAGCCGCACGTTTTGGCGGAGCGAGTGATGGATCTATTACAGATACTGGTATTGGCAATCCTGCAGGGATTGACCGAGTTTCTGCCCATCTCCAGTTCCGCCCACCTGATCCTGGTGCCGGTGATCGCCGGCTGGCAGGACCAGGGGCTGGCCTTTGACGTGGCGGTGCACGTGGGCACGCTGACGGCGGTGCTGACCTACTTCCGCAAGGAGCTGCAGGTGATGGCCTATGACTGGGGCCGCTCCATCACCCAGCGCCATTTCACGGCGGAGGCCAAGCTGGCCTGGGCGGTGGGCTTTGCCACGATTCCGGTGGGGCTGGCAGGGCTGCTGTTCAAGGACTTCATCGAGGCGCACCTGCGTTCCACCCTGGTGATCGCCACCACCACCATTGTGTTCGGCATCCTGCTGGGCTGGAGCGACAGACGGGGGGCGCGCCAGCGCGACGAGTACAGTATCACCTGGAAAGACGTCCTGATTATCGGCGGCGCCCAGGCGCTGGCGTTGATTCCGGGTACTTCCCGTTCCGGTGTCACCATGACCGCCGGTCTGCTGCTGGGCTTGAGCCGCCGGGCGGCGGCGCGTTTTTCCTTTCTGCTCTCCATCCCGGCCATTCTCTTGCCGGGCGGCCTGCTGACCCTTGAACTGGTGGAACAGTCGGCGCCGGTGGACTGGACGGCCATGGTCCTGGGGGCCGCCGTTTCGGGTATCAGCGCCTATCTGTGCATCCATTTCTTTTTGAAGCTGCTGGAACGCATCGGCATGATGCCCTTTGTCGTCTATCGCCTGATACTGGGCACGGTTCTGCTATTGTTGGCGTTTTAGGCGGCTGGCGTCTAAATTCTTGAGTCAATTGGTTTATTGTTTGTTTTTCAATAGTTAAACGATTTACTAGACCATTTTTCTGGTGTGCTGTAGGATTAAAGTCAATTCTGTTTGTGCGGGTATTAACGTGATTGCCTGCAAGGTAATTTGGAAAAAACAAATCAAACCACCTGGTACTGCTTGAATCAGAAGTCGTATAAAAAATGAGGTTTTTTAGCAATGGCGAGTGATAAAGAACTGGATAATCCCGAGCGTCGGGACTTTCTCGGAGCCGCCACGGCGGCGGTGGGCGCGGTGGGTGTCGCCGGGGCCTGTTATCCGTTTATCAGCAGCATGAACCCGAGCAAGGATGTCAAGGCCAAGGCGACTTCAGAGGCTGATCTGGCCTCCATCCCTCCCGGCAAGACCCATACGGTCGAGTGGCAGGGCAAGCCCGTGTTCGTGCTGCATCGCACCGGTGAAATGATCGACGCGATGCGCAACAGCTCCACCAAGCTGGATCCCGAGCCCGACGGTGAGCGCGTCCAGAAGCCCGAGTGGCTGGTGGTGGTGGGCATCTGCACCCATCTGGGCTGCGTACCCAACCGCACCCCAAACGGCTGGAGCTGTCCCTGCCACGGCAGCCTCTACGACAACAGCGGCCGGGTGGTGCGTGGTCCGGCACCCAAAAACCTCATCGTGCCTCACTACGAGTTCATCGATGAGCAACGAATCATTATTGGCAAGGCTTGAGGGGAGGCGACATGTTGAAAAAAACGTACGTATGGGTCGATGAGCGTTTTCCCCTCACCGAGGTGATCAAGCATGAGCTGACCGAGTATCCGGTGCCGCGCAATCTCAATTACTTGTGGAATTTCGGTTTTCTCGCCCTGTTCATCCTGGTGCTGCAGATCGTCAGCGGTATCTTTCTGGCCATGCACTACAAGGCCGATGTCAACCAGGCCTTCGATTCCATCCAGCACATCATGCGCGATGTGAACTACGGCTGGCTGATCCGATATCTGCATTCCACCGGCGCCTCGGCCTTCTTCGCCGTCATCTTTATTCATATCGGCCGCACGCTGTATTACGGTTCCTACCGCCGCCCGCGCGAACTGTTATGGTGGACGGGACTGCTGCTGCTGTTCCTGTTGATGGCAACCGCCTTAATGGGCTATTTATTGCCATGGGGGCAGATGTCCTACTGGGGCGCCCAGGTGATCACCAGCCTGTTCGGCACCACGCCGGTCTATGGCGAAGACATCGTGCGCTGGCTGCGCGGCGATTTCGTCGTCGGCGACGCCACCCTGAGGCGCTTCTTCGCCCTGCACTATTTGTTTCCGTTCATCATCGCCGGTGCGGTGGTGATCCATCTGGTGGCGCTGCACTGGGTCAAGAGCAGTAATCCTTCGGGGATTACCCTGCATGCCAAGGACAATATTCCCTTTCATCCCTTTTATACCAGCAAGGATATGTTCGGGCTGGGGGTGTTCCTGATCGTGTTCTGCGGCTTTGTCTTCTTCAATCCGGAATTCTGGATTGAGCCGGAAAACAACGTCGCCGCCGACCCTATGCAGACCCCGGCCCATATCGTGCCCGAGTGGTATTTCCTGCCCTTCTACGCCATCCTGCGTTCCATCCCCGATGCCCTGGGCGGCGTCATCACCATGTTCATGGCCATCCTGATCTTTGCCGCCATGCCGTGGCTGGACCGCTCCAAGGTGCCGGGCGGGGCGCTCTACCGGCCCGGTTACCGTGTCATGGTGTATGTCTTTTTTCTCGATGTGCTGGTGTTATCTTATATCGGGGCCCAGCCGCCGGAAGGGGCCTTCCTTCTGATCGGCCGCATTGCCACCTTTATCTATTTCGGTCTGTTCCTGCTGTTGCCCTTCGTTTCGGCGCGCGAGGAGCGGCGTTCCCGCGAAGAGGGTCTGCCGCGCGAGGCGGAGAAGCTGATTCGCGAGGAGCAAGAGGAACTGCTCAGAAAGGAGCACTATCTGCGCCGCAGGGGGGGTGAGCGCCTGCGGCGGCAGGTTCGCCAGCGCCTGGGAGACGAGGAGCAATAACAATGAAAAGACTGTTGGCAGTGGTGGGTATGGTGGCGTTGCTGGCGGGAACGGGTGTCGCCCTTGCCAGTACCTCCGGCAAATTGAGGCATATCGAGGTGGATGAGTCCAACGAGGCGCGCCAGCGTGGTGCCGAGACCATCACCGGTACCTGTTTGTTGTGTCACAGCCTCACGTATGTAAGGTTCAGCGATATGACCGACATCGGCATGAGTCAGGAGGACATCGAATATCTGCTCATGGATCAGAAAATCGATGATCGGATGATGAGCCTCTCCCCGGTCGAGTTTCGCAAGGAGTCCTATGGCAAGCTGCCGCCGGATCTGTCCCTGATGGCGATCGCGCGTAAAAACGGCCCAGATTACCTCTATACCCTCTTGACCAGCTACTACTATCGCGAAAGCGGGGACATCGACAACCACCTGTTTCCGGGAATCAGGATGCCCGATGTGCTGGCGTATGCCGATACCGAGCCGGGCTCGGCGGCGCGCGCCGAGGCCGAGGCCCAGGCGCGAGACGTGGTCTCGTTTCTGGTGTGGGCCGCGGACCCCAATGCCGATGAGCGTGAAAGCCTGGGTGTCTACGTGATCATCTACCTGATTATTTTGACCATCTTGTTGTATCTGCTAAAACGCCGTATCTGGGGCCGCTTGCCGGAAACGACGGCCAGCTAGGGCCCGGCCGCCTCGCCTCTGCTGCAAATTGCTGCGGGCGAGAAGCGAGAAACAGTTCGGTCAACGCCGCCCATATCCGCCGCGTTTTCGCAAGGAGTTTCGTTGATTTTTGTGATTGATGTCACAGAAAACAATGTGCCTATCGTCTGTAATAATGATGAGGACGATAAATGTCCCCGCAAGGAAAAGTAGGAGGTGTGTCATGACCTTAGGTGCAATGAGTTTTGGCATCATTCTATTGGTTTGCCTGGTGCCGACCGTGATCGCCGTCTTGGCTACCGAAGTTGACGAAGAAATCGCCATGCACGGTGGTTTTCATAAAATCCATCACTAACGCGCAAGGTCGTTAGGAAGAGCGAGGCTCCGTCTGTTTGGGCGGGGCCTTTCCTTTTTCTAAAGAGGTCCGGGTGGCGAATTAGGAGACTCGCACCCCAGCGGTTTGCAGATCGGCATGGTAGGAAGAGCGCACCATGGGGCCGCTGGCCACGTTGGTGAAGCCGAGCTCCTTGGCGACATGCGCCAAATGCCCGAAGGTCTCGGGGGTGACGTAACGCTCCACCGGCAGATGGTGTGGGCTCGGTTGCAGGTACTGCCCCAGGGTGAGCATGTCGCAGTCATAGGCGCGCAGGTCTCGCATTACGTCGACGATCTCCGCGTCGCTTTCCCCCAGTCCCAGCATCAGGCCCGATTTGGTCGGGATGCCGGGATATTCTGCTTTGAACCGCTGCAAAAGCCGCAATGACCATTGATAGTCGGCGCCCGGGCGGGCATGCTTGTAGAGCCGCGGCACGGTTTCCAGGTTGTGATTGAAGACATCGGGCAGGGCCCGGCCCAGTTCGGACAAAGCGATTTCGAGGCGGCCGCGGAAGTCGGGCACCAGTATCTCGATCTTCAGGTCGGGCATTTGGGCGCGCGCCGCGGCGATGCAGGTGGCGAAATGGGCGCTACCGCCGTCGCGCAGGTCGTCACGGTCCACCGAGGTGATGACTACGTATTTCAGCCCCATGGCCTGGACGGTCTCGGCCAGGTGGCGGGGCTCGTCCGGGTCCAGCGCCTTGGGCCGGCCGTGGGCCACGTCGCAGAAGGGGCAGCGCCGGGTGCAGATAGCGCCCATGATCATGAAGGTGGCGGTGCCGTGGCCGAAGCATTCGCCCAGGTTGGGGCATTGCGCCTCTTCGCAGACGGTGAACAGTTTTTGTTTCCTTAGGATGCCCTTGAGGCGTGCCACCTCCGGATGGGTGGGGGCCTTGGCCTTGATCCAGCGCGGTTTTTTCAGCGGCTCGTCCCTGGGGACCAGCTTGACCGGAATGCGGGCGGTTTTCGATGCCCCCTTGAGCGGGGCGAGGGATTCGATGCGTTCACGTTCGAGGGACTTGTCCGACATTTGCCAATCAGCCTTGTGCGTATTCGAGGCCATTATAGCCCAGCTGCCGTGCCAGGCCGGCGCACAGCGCCGGCGCGACCGTGGTGATGTTATCCGGTCCGCCCAGGTCGGCCAGCTGAGTCACCTGCATGCCCTTGTAACCACAGGGGTTGATGCGGCTGAAGGGGGCCAGGTCCATGTTTACGTTCAGCGCCAGGCCATGATAGCTGCAGCCGCGCCGCACGCGCAGGCCGAGGGCGGCGATCTTGCGTCCATCCACGTAAACGCCGGGGGCGTCGCGCCGTCCGCGGGCCTCGATACCGCAATCCGCCAGCAGTTCGATGACGGCCTGCTCGATGTGCTCCACCAGCGCCCGCACGCCCAGCTTGCGTCGCTTGAGGTCAATGAGCAGATAGGCCACAAGTTGGCCGGGGCCGTGATAAGTGACCTGGCCGCCGCGGTCGATGTGGATTACCGCAATGTCGCCGGGGTCGAGCAGGTGCTCCGGCTTGCCGTTCATGCCGAGCGTGAAGACCGGCTCGTGTTCAACCAGCCAGATTTCATCGTCGCTGGTGGCGGCGCGTCGGTCGGTAAATTCTTGCATGCGGCGCCAGACCGGTTCGTAGGGCTGGCGCCCCAGTGGGCGGATCAGCAGGGACATCAGAGCGCCATCAAGACCCGTTCATGACCGGTGAGACTGCGGTAGATATTGTCCAGCTGCTCGCGGCTTTTGGCCTCGAAGGTGACGGTGACGGAGAGGTATTTGCCCGCGGCGCTGGGTTTGGTGCTCACGGCACCTTCGCTGAGGTCGGTTACATGCTGGCGCACCAGTGATACTACCAAGACGTCGAAGTCATCCTGCGCCAGCCCCATCGCTTTGATAGCGAAGCGGCAGGGGAATTCCATCAATTGATCATCTTGCCGTGCCATATTAGCTGTTTCCGATGTTGTGCGATCTATTCAACCGCGCCGGCAATGAGGGCCTGTTTGTAGCCCTGATAGAGAGTGTACATCTGTTGCCACACCGCGCCGGGCCGGCCGCCACCCACCGGCTTACCGTCAAGCCGGGTGACCGACACCAGCTCCCTGGTGGAGCTGGTGAGCCAGATCTCCTCAGCCCTGGCCAGCGTCTCCGGCCCGAACCGGCACTCCTCATGAGCCAGGCCGTGGGTAGCGGCCAATTCCAGCACCAGGTCGCGGGTGATGCCCGGCAGCAGGAAAGGGCCCTTGTGCGGCGTTTTGATTACGCCCTCCGTGACAATTAAGACATTTCTGGCCGCGCCCTCAGTGACCACCCCGTCGCGGATCAGGATCGCCTCCTGTGCTTCGGCGTCGATGGCCTGCTGGCGCAGCAGGATATTGGGCAGCAGGGCGATGGCCTTGATGTGGCAATATTTCCAGCGAATGTCTTCCAGGGTAATGGCCGCTACGCCGTTTTTCAGCAGCTCGGTGGCCACCGGTTTCAGAGGGGCGCTGGAGATAAAAATGGTGGGTTTGGCGTCCAGCGGGAAGGCATGGTCGCGCGGCGCATGGCCACGGGTCACCTGCAGGTAGACCGATTGCTCGCCGTCACCGTTTTCGCGCACCAGGCGTTGCAGGATGTCAGCCCATTCGGCATGGGTCATGGGGTTGGCGAGGCGGACGCAGTCCAGGCTGTGCTGCAGGCGTTGCAGGTGTTCGTCCAGGCGGAACAGGCGCCCCCCATACACCGGAATCACCTCGTAGACGCCGTCGCCGAAGATGAAGCCGCGGTCCATCACCGGTACGAAGGCCTGCTCCTGCGGCAGAAAGCCGCCGTTGAGAAAGACGGTGTTTGACATACGGCCCCCGGATTACTCGAACAGCAGCAATGCTTCGTCTTTGAGGCGGCTGAACAGGCCGCCCTCGGCGATATCCTGCAGCGCGACCAGCGGCCGCGTGGCAATGGCTTCACCGTTCAGCGAGACCTCCAGTACTCCGTACTGTTTGCCCTTTTGCACCGGCGCGATGATGGTGGGTGAAACCTTCAGGTTGGCATTCAGATTGTCGTACTGGCCGCGTGGAATGGTGACGTATATCTCCTTGTTAATGCCTAACGGCAGCTGTTCACTCTCGCCTTTCCAGACCCGGGTCTCGGTCAGTTTCTCCAGGGGGGTGTAAAGGCGATGGGTCTCGTAGAAACGGAAACCGTAATTGAGCAGCTTCTGGCTTTCACGGGCGCGCCCGTTTTCGCTCTTGGCGCCCAGCACCACCGAGATCAGGCGCATGCCGTCACGCTCCGCCGAGGAGACCAGGCAATAGCCGGCGGCCTCGGTATGGCCGGTCTTGATGCCGTCTACACTGTCGTCCTGCCATAACAATTTGTTGCGGTTGTACTGGCTGATGCCGTTGTAGGTGAATTTTTTGATCGAATACCACGAGTAGTGGTCGGGGAAATCGCGGATCAGGGCGCGCGCCAGGATGGCCATGTCGCGGGCATTGGTGTAGTGATCCTCATGAGGCAGGCCGGTGCTGTTGACGAAGTGGCTGGCGCTCATGCCCAGGGCCGCGGCGGTCTGGTTCATCAGGTTGGCGAACACCTCTTCGCTGCCGGCAACGTATTCAGCCAGTGCCACCGTGGCGTCGTTGCCGGACTGCACGATCATCCCTTTGAGCAGGGTCTCCAGCGGCACCTTCTTGCCCACCTCGACAAAGGTGCGTGAGCCGGGCATGCGCCAGGCCTTTTCGCTGATCAACACTTCGTCCTCGAGTTTGATTTTGCCCGTCTTGAGTTCGTTGAGCACGATGTAGGCGGTCATCATCTTGGTCAGGCTGGCCGGTTCCAGCCGCGCATCGCTCTTTTTTTCGGCGATGATTTGGCCGCTGTAGTAATCCATCAGCAGAAAGCTGTGCGCCGCGATCTCGGGCGGCGGTGGCGCGTCGACGGCGGCGGCAACCGCCGCCGTGCTGCCGAACAGAGTCAGCAGAGCGGTGTAGATGAGACCGAACAGGGGCGCGAATCTGGGTGAAAAACGTTGGCTGGAAGTGGTCATTTTTCCTGGATGCAGATGAAAAGTGAAAAAAGTAACAACGGGATGGTACTCAATGGACGCCATTTTACCGGGAATGTTCCGGAAAATGTAATTTTGAGCCGATTTAATCGATGATCATACTGGTGTTGGTAATGCCCTGGTCGATCAGGTGCGAGGCCAGCCGTTCGGCCTCCCGGTCGCTGGCCAGGGGGCCGATGCGCACCCGGTAGACCGGCTGGGTAGGATCGTTGCCGGGGAAGATATGTACCGGATTGTCCGCCACCTGCGACAGGCGCCGGCGCAGGTTTTCGGCATTCAGACGTGAGCTGAAGGCACCCACCTGGAGATAGAGATGCTGGCCGGCCTCGTGCTTCGCCGCCTGATCGATTTGCCGGGCCAGGCGGTGGGCGCTGGGCCGGTCGGGATCGATGGCGCGGATCTCCACTCGCCCCGTGCCGTGCGTGTTGATGCCCAGCTTGATGGCGGCGGCGTAGGAAAGATCGATAATGCGGCCGTCGTAAAACGGACCGCGGTCGTTCACCTTGACGATGACGCGGCGATCATTATCGAGATTGGTGACCTCCACGTAGGTGGGCAGCGGCAGGTTCTTGTGGGCCGCGGTCATGGCGTACATGTTGTAGGTCTCGCCGCTGGAGGTGCGGCGGCCATGAAACTTGGTGCCGTACCAGGAGGCGATGCCGCGTTCGACGAAGCCCTTGCTGCTCTGCAGGGTCTTGTAGGTCTTGCCGTGGACCACATAGGTCTGTGGATTGCCGTACTTGCTCAAGGGTTCGTGGCGCGGCACGGCATCCGAAATAGCGTCGATATTGACGTGCACATTGGGGGCGCCGTCTCCGCGCTGGTAAGGCCCCGAAGCACAGCCGCCCAACAGGGCCAGCAGGGCCAGGCCGGTGGCGACTTGTGTCAGGCTGCGGGG
>JASBUE010000258.1 GCA_030148045.1 Candidatus Tenderia sp. | reverse complement strand
GACGGTTCGCTGCGGATGAAGACACCGGCCCAGCGATAGGACGCCAGCATTTGCCGGTACATGGCATGCTCGTCGGGAAAATGACAGTGGAAGATCTCGGCCCAGTTGAGGCAGCTGTAGGCGACGCAGGGCAGGCCGAGGCGGCCGGCGGCGGCCAGCGGCAGGTAGGCGATATTGGAAAGCAGGGCGTCGGCGCCGAGTTCCACCAGCTGCGCCATTTCGGCTTTGACGCGCCCCGGCCAATCCTGGTGGAAGTCACGATAGCGTTTCAGGCTTTCGGCCATGTCCACCTCGAAGGCGTCGCGGTTTACCATGCCGAAGTCTGATTCGTCCGGTAGATAGGCAAAAGGTATGTTGAGCTTGCGCTGCAGAAATTCCAGCGGCACGCCGCTTTTGACGGTGATCCTGAGGTGGGGATGACGCTGCCAGAGAGTATTGATCAGCGGCGCGGTCATGGCCGCATGGCCGTAACCATGACCGGATATGGAGACGATGAGATGCTTTTTATTTACAGACATGCCGCTATGGTAACGTGAACCGATCAGAACGATCTCACAAATAACCCTATGCTGGAAGCCATCATTATTTACCTCCTGCTCGGCTGTGTCGCCGGCTTCGCCGCCGGCCTGCTCGGCGTCGGTGGCGGTTTGATCATCGTGCCGGTGCTGGTGCTGGTGTTGCGGATGCAGGGGATTGACGAGGCCAACATTATGCACCTGGCCCTGGGGACTTCACTGGCGACCATCGTCTTTACCGCCGTCTTCTCGGTGCTGGCGCACCACCGTCGTGGTGCGGTGGTATGGCGGCTCGTCTATGGCCTGGCAGTGGGGATGGTGCTTGGAAGTCTGGCGGGGGCCTATACCGCGGACACTGTCAGTAGTGAGGCCCTGCAACGATTCTTCGCGTTGTTCGAATTTGCCATCGCCGTCTATATGATTGCCGGCACTCCGCCCGTGCAGCATGGCATGGCGGCGTTGATCCCTCGGGCGGAACTGTTTCTGGTGGGCACCGGCATCGGTCTTGTTTCCGCTGTGCTCGGTATCGGCGGCGGCACCTTGACCGTGCCCTATTTGTGCTGGCGTGGTCGCGACATCCGCCAGGCGGTGGCGGTCTCTGCAGCCTGCGGCCTGCCCATCGCGCTGTCCGGAGCATTGGGTTATCTGCTCGTGGGGTTGGACGCCGAGAGTCTACCCTCCCTGGCCACAGGGTATATCTACTGGCCGGCGGTGGCCGGCATCGCGATGACTAGCCTGTTTTTCGCTCCATTGGGTGCGCGCCTGGCGCATGCGCTGCCGGTCATGCAGTTGAAACGCGTGTTCGGTGTGGTGTTGCTGCTTATCGCCATCTCGATGTTGGTTATATGATTTTCTATCAATGAATTAAAGTGGGGTATCACTAATCCGAACACAAGTTGCCCGGCATTCCCGTGCGGGACACGCTGTGAATGCATCCCTGTACGCTCGACGGCCGCGTCCATGCGGCCGACGGTCCCGTACGGAAATGCCGGGCAACTTGTGAACTCCTTGGTGAATCGGTTTGTAATCTTGGTTGCGATTCTTTCCTGACTTCTCTGTTCGTCCGATCCGTTTTTTGTGAACCGATTCACGGAAAGCATCCCTATCTGCGGCTACACATAGAACCTGGATATTTCCCTTAGTCTTAAGTGAACAAAAGCAGAACCTTAAAAGGAGAGCAAGATGTTGACCAAGGTGCGTTGGAGTCTGGCGGCGATGGTGATGGCTGCATCGGGGATGTTTTCCATGGCTCAGGCCGCAGGCGAGATGGCGAGGAGTTTCGATGCGGCGACCACGGGTAATTTCAAAGAGGCGGTCACCATCTGGGAGGACCTGGCGGCCGCAGGCGACCCCCAGGCGCAGTTCAACCTGGGGCTGATGTATCACGGCGGCCTGGGTTTGCCGCGGAACGAGCATAAGGCCGTTGCATTGTATCGGGAGGCCGCCGAAGGTGGTTATTCCCCGGCGCAGGCCTACTTGGTTGTTGGCTATGAAGAGGGCTGGTTCGGGTTGCCCCGGGACATAAGAAAGGCGTCTTACTGGCGCGGCATGCTGGACGAAAATATCGAATAAAGCGATTGCAAACAGCAACTAAGCGAAGGGAGGCATAGCCTCCCTTTTTTCGTTGCGGGAAATATCGGCTTGCAGGTATGGGCAAGTGCGTCGATTTTGGTATTATCTATTGGTAATCAGTTGAAAATGGAGGGATTATGGTCGCAACAACTGAAATGCCGCGCACCGATCGACGCCGTTCCATGGTGATGATCCAGCGGCTGGTCGGCGCCAGGATGGAAATGCTGTCGCTATACACCTTGCTGGCAAAACAGAAACCGTTTAGCGATATATCCGAAGTACAGATGCTCTTGCAGGAATTCTGCCAGTCACTGGTTGATTATACCGCCAATGCCCATTTCCAGCTTTATCGCTATTTCGCCGAAAACAACGAGCGCCGCAAAGAGATCTATGATGTGGCAACCCATATTTACCCCGATATCATGGAAAGCACCAACATGATTCTCGATTTTAACGACAAGTATGATTGCAGCGATCAGTGTTCCCGGTTCAGCAATCTGGAAGATGATCTCTCCCGGCTTGGAGAACTCCTTGCCGACCGTATCGAACTCGAAGACAAGTTGATTACTGCTTTTGGTTATAATCTCGATAACTGATTTGCCCTTATCCATGTGGTCGAGAAAGCCTGCATTCACCTGCAGGCTTTTTTTTAACCGTAGTTCGGTCGGCCTCCTCCAGTCGTTGCGGTGGATGGGTTATTATTGAAGCGAAAATAAGAACATTCCAGCATTGTCATAAAAGGAATCATGATGAGTTATTTAAAGCCGTTGGAGGCGCAGGCGCTTTACCAGGCCTGCGATCTCTCCCAATTCGACTTCAATTCCACCGCCGAACTCGAGGAGTTGGGTGAGGTGATCGGCCAGGCCCGGGCGTTGGAGGCTGTTCACTTCGGCATCGGCATCAAAAAGAATGGCTACAATATTTTCGCCCTGGGCCCGGCCGGTACGGGCAAGCACAACGTCGTTACCCAATTGCTGACCCAACAGGCCTCCACCGAGGAAGCCCCCTGCGACTGGTGTTACGTCAATAACTTCGATACTCCCCACAAGCCCATCAAGATATGCCTGCCACAAGGACTGGGCCGCAGACTCCATGACGATATGAAGCAACTGGTCGAAGAGTTGCGCGCCGCCATCCCGGCCCTGTTTGAGAGCGATGAATACCGCGCCAGGGTCCAGGAGTTGGAGGATGAGTTGAAGGAGGAGCAGGAGCGTGCCATTGAAGAGATTCGCCAGGCCGCGCGTGACAAAAATATCGCCCTGATTCGCACCCCCAACGGTTTTGCCTTTGCCCCCATGCGGGGAGAAGAGGTGATTAACCCCAAAGAGTTCAGCAAGCTGCCGGACGAGGTCAAACACCGGTTCGAGGCCGAGATCGGCTAACTGCAGGAGGCGCTTGGGCATGTCTTGCGCATGATCCCGCAGTGGCGCAGGGAGGCACGTGAGAAACTCAAACAGCTCAATACCGAGGTGGCCATGTCGGTGGTCGGCCATCTTATTGGCGAACTGCGCGAACGGTACAGCGCCCATGACGAGGTGCTGAAATACCTCGATAACGTCGAGGAAGACGTTATCGTCAATATCGATGATTTTCGCCGCGGCGAAGAGGAAGAGACGCCCATCGTTGTCGGCGTCGACCATAGCGGTGGACCGGTTCGCCGCTATCAGGTCAATGTACTGGTGGACCACGGCGATAGCGACGGTGCGCCGGTGATATACGAGGATAATCCCACCTATCAGAACCTCATCGGCCGGGTGGAACACATGGCCATGATGGGGGCGCTGATCACCGATTTCACCCTCATCAAACCGGGTGCCCTGCACCGCGCCAACAAGGGCTATCTGATACTCGAGGCCTATAAGCTGTTTCAACACCCCTTCAGCTGGGAAGCGCTCAAACGCGCCCTGCGCTCGGTGGAGATCCGCATCGGTTCGCTGGAGCAGATGCTGAGCCTGGTCAGCACCGTCTCGCTGGAGCCGGAACCCATGCCGCTGAATGTCAAAGTGGTGCTGGTGGGTGACCGCATCCTCTACTATCTGCTGTATCAGCTCGATCCCGAATTCCAGGAGCTGTTCAAGGTGGCCGCCGATTTCGACGACCAGATGGCGCGCAGCCCCGAGAATCAGCACCTCTACGCCCGCCTGATCGCCACACTGGCCAAGAAAGAGGAATTACGCCCCTTCGACAAGGGTGGGGTGGCGCGCGTGATTGAACATAGCGCCCGGGTTACGGAAAACGCGGACAAGCTCTCCACCCATATGCGCAGTATCTGTGACCTGCTCTGCGAGGCGGATTATTGGGCCGGGCAGCAGCGCCGCGACCTGGTCAGCGCCGAGGATGTGCAGACCGCCATCAACGGTCAGATCCGCCGCGGCAGCCGCATGAAGGAACGTCTGCATGAGAATATTCAGCGCGGCATCCTGTTGATCGACAGCGCCGGCGCGGCCGTGGGGCAAGTCAACGGCCTTTCCGTGATCGACTTGGGCAACATCTCCTTCGGCACGCCGACCCGCATCACCGCGCGCGTGCGCATGGGCGAGGGTGACGTGCTGGACATCGAACGCGAAGTCGACCTGGGCGGGCCGATCCATTCCAAGGGGGTGTTGATCCTGGCCGGTTTCCTCGGCGCCCGTTTCGCCAAGGAGTGCCCGCTGGCGCTGAGTGCCAGCCTGGTGTTCGAGCAGTCCTATGGTGAGATCGAGGGCGACAGCGCCTCGTCGGCGGAACTCTACGCCCTGCTGTCTGCCTTATCCGGTGTGCCGGTCAAGCAGAGTTTCGCCGTTACCGGTTCGGTCAACCAGCATGGCCAGGTGCAGGCCATCGGTGGCGTCAATCAGAAGATCGAGGGGTTTTTCGATGTCTGCATGGATCGCGGCTTGAGCGGCGAACAGGGGGTTCTGATCCCCACGAGCAATCTCGGCGACCTGATGCTGCGCCAGGATGTGATCGAGGCGGTCGAGCAGGGTAAGTTCCATATCTATGCCGTCGAGACCATCGACCAGGGCATCGAACTGCTGACCGGTGTTCCCGCCGGCGAGGCGGACGTGGGAGGGCATTACCCCGAAAACACCATCAACCACAAGGTGGCGCAGCAACTGCTGAAGTTCGCCGAGATCCGCCACGAATTCGGCGACTCGAAAAAGGATCATGATGTTGGCGACGGCCTCCATCATGAGAAGGATGATGATGGAAAGTAGTCAGGTATGGTCAGTGTAACGGGATCGACGGGCAACGACACCAGCAAACAGCAGATCGATGTCGGCAAGTGGCTGGATTCGCTGAAAGACAAATATTCGGAGCACGGCCTGGATGTGATTCGCCGGGCCACCGATCTTGCGTTAGCCGCCCACACTGGTAAGAAACGCATCTCCGGCGAGCCATATATCCAGCACTCGCTATCCGTGGCGGATATTCTGGCCGGCATTCGCATGGACTACGAGACCGTCGCCGCCGCGGTGCTGCACGATGTGGTCGAGGATACCGACATCAGCCTCGATGAGGTGCGCCGCCGGTTCGGCGACAACATCGCCAATCTGGTGGACGGCGTCACCAAGATGATGGTGATCCAGAGCTTCAAGGGACTGGAGGATGCCAGCAAGAAAGAGAAAAAGGAACGCGTCCAGGCCGAAAGCCTGCGCAAGATGTTGCTCGCCATGGTGGAGGACGTGCGCGTGGTGCTGATCAAGCTGGCCGACCGCACTCACAACATGCGTACCCTCGCCGTCCTGCCCGAAGACAAGCAGAAACGTATCGCCACCGAGACCCTCGATATCTATGCACCGCTGGCCAACCGCCTGGGCATGTGGCAGATCAAATGGGAACTGGAGGATCTCTCCTTCCGTTATCTCCAGCCGCAGCTCTACAAAGAGATCGCCAAGATGTTGGACGAGCGGCGCGTCGATCGTGAGGAGTTCATCAGCAATTTTATCCAGACGCTTCAAGATGAACTGGACAAGGTGCATGTAAAGGCCGAAATCAGCGGTCGGCCGAAACACATCTACAGCATCTATCGCAAGATGCAGCGCAAAAACATCGACTATCACCAGGTCTACGACACCCGCGGCGTGCGCGTGTTGGTGGATACCATTCCCGAGTGCTATACCGTGCTCGGCATCGTCCACGCGCTGTGGCGCCACATCCCAGGGGAATTCGATGACTACATCGCCACACCCAAGCAGAACAACTACCAATCCATCCATACCGCGGTCTTCGGCCCCGACGGCAAGGTGGTCGAGGTACAGATCCGCACCCACAAGATGCATCAGGACAACGAACTCGGCGTGGCGGCCCACTGGCGCTATAAGGAGGGCACTGAATATGACGCCGGTTTCGAGCGCAAGATCAACTGGCTGCGCCAGCTGCTCGACTGGAAAGAAGAAGTTGTCGACGCCGGTGAGTTCGTCGACCAGTTCAAGTCGGATGCCTTCGAAGACCGCATTTACGTCTTCACCCCCAAAGGCAATGTCATCGACCTGCCGGAAGGGGCCACGCCCTTGGATTTTGCCTATCACATCCACACCGAGGTGGGGCATCGCTGCCGCGGCGCCAAGGTCAACGGCCACATGGTGCCGCTGACCTACAAGCTCAAGACCGGTGAGCAGGTGGATATCCTCACCGTCAAGCGGGGCGAGCCCAGCCGCGACTGGCTTAATCCCGACCTGGGTTATCTCAAGACCAGCCGTGCCCGCAGCAAGGTGATGCATTTCTTTAAGATGCTCAACTTCGATAAGAACGCGGCCGACGGGCGCAATCTTCTGGAGAAGGAGCTCAGTCGTCTCGGCCTCACCGAAGTGAACTACGAGCGGCTGGCCCGGCGTCTGGAATTCCCGAAAGTGGAGGAGTTCCTTGCCGCCCTGGGGCGCAATGACCTCAAGATCAGCCGCGTGGTGCGCCTGATCCAGGAACTCCGGCAGGAGGAGCAGTCCCGTCAGCAGCCGGTCATCCAGCCGCGCGCGCCGCAGTCGGACAAAAGTGGCGGCGGTGATGTCACGATTGCAGGGGTGGGAGACCTGCTGACCCAGATCGCCAAGTGCTGCAAGCCGGTGCCCGGTGACGAGATCGCCGGTTACATCACCAGGGGGCGCGGCATCACCATCCACCGCAAGGACTGTCCGAATGTGCTGCGCTACATCAACCAGTCACCGGAGCGGCTGATTGACGTCGAGTGGAGCAACAAGGGTACGGAGCAGGTCTATCCGGTCGATGTGCAGATCAAGGCCTTCGACCGCCAAGGGCTGTTGCGGGACGTGGCGGCGCTGCTGTCCAACGAAAAGGTCAACATCATTGCCGTCAACACACTCTCGGAAAGGAAGAGTCATACGGTCAATATGCTGCTGACCCTGGAGATAAACGATCTCAGCAGTTTAAGTAAAATACTATTTAAGATCAGTAGCCTGCCGAATGTTCTTGAAGTTCGGCGTAAGGGTTAGGCTAGAAAGGGCCGGATTTTTAGTCCGGCCCTGATGGATTCAGTCGTAGTACTCGCTCATATCGAAGGCTTCGCTGCCCGGAGCGCCACCCAACTCGTAGAAGTCGAGCTCGTTGACCCCCTGTTCCAGCTCTTCCAGCCACTCTTCGCTGGGTTCGATCTCTTCGGCGCCGAGTTTGGCCCAGATATCGGCATCCACGCCTTCAAAGGTGCCGTCGGCATACTGGATCTGAATGAAACCCTCCTCAAGATCGGTGGCGGTGACGCGGAAGGTTTGGGAATCGGGCAGTTCGTACCAAGAATTTATAACCGGTTTTGCAAGCTGTGACATTTCAAACCTCCTGACAACGGTACTGCAAGGATCCGCGGCCAGCTCCATAGGCTTTCGATGCACTGCTTGTGCGCGGGGAGTTGCGGATTTCCCAGCAAATCTATCGGACTTAGACTCACAAGTGATATCGGCAGGAATATTAGCAGACTTTAATGAATGCCCCGCCGCTTTTTTGCAGACGAACGACCTCCCGCGTATCTTCCTTAGCGGCTGAGATAAAGGGGAATTAACCTTAAATTATCTAGGCGTACTCGCCGAAATGTATTTATACTGTGATTAAGGGACAATGAATAAAATCCCGTCAGTAGCTGAACAAGCGCTCGAGCCCGGGAGGCGGGCCCAGAGGCCGGGCGAGCCCAAAAACCGTAAGGAGAGACATATGAAACTACCGCTGCAGATTACCTCCCGGAATGTGTCGCTTTCCGATGCCGCTGAGCAGGCGATACGTGAAAAAGCAGCGAAGCTCGATCACTTCTATGATCGCATCATGGGGTGTCGTGTTTTGGTGGAGGCACCGCACCGTCACCAGAATCAGGGCAACCAGTATAATGTCCGCCTTGATATCACCGTGCCGGGGTCGGAGATTGTCATCAAGCGCGAAGAGAACGAAGACCTTTATGTCGCCATCCGTGATGCCTTTGAAGCCGCGCAGCGCAAAGTGAAGGATTTCTCCAGCAAGCAAAAGGCCATGAAGGGAGGGGAGGGGATTCCCCTGGTGGACCCCGCCGCGGCCCAGGCCGCCGAGCGTTAGGCGCAATACCAAGCGACCGGGGCGGCGTAATGCCCCGGTTTTTTCACTCAAAAAGAATCCGTTACCAACACATCCTCCACCGACAGTAGCCCCGGGCGCGGATAGGGATCCTTAAAGCGCTTGCCAAGGGCCAGCACCATACAGATCGCATGATCCCGAGGCAGATTCACCAGCGCCGCCATGCGCCGTTCGTCGCAGGCCATGGCGCAGGACTCCAGCCCCATATCTTGTGCCTTTAACATCAATGTCATAGCCGCCATGGAGGCGGAACGCATCGCCTCGTCACGTTCGAGCAGGGGGTTGTTGTCATATATCCGGAGGATGTTGTCGAGCATGTGGGTGGCCACATCCTGAGGGGCATTGGCCCAGTAGCGTTCGGGCGCTTTCTGCCAAGCCTTCAGGTCGAGGCAGACCAGCAACACCAGCGAGGCATCAGTCACCTGGGGTTGAAACCAGGTCGCCTCTCCAGCCTGTTTCAGTACGGCGGCATCGCGCAGCCAGACAAAGCGCCAGTGCTGGATATTGAATGCCGAGGGGGTAAGGTTGGCCGCCTCGATCAGTTCATGCACCTGGGCGTCGGAGATTTTATAGGCCGGGTCGAACAGGTTGATAGAGCGCCTGTTTCTGATGGCATCGGAGACTTTCACTGACAACTACCCTAACTTATATGCAATTTGGCGCAAAAGGGTACCACATCAATCCAATGGATGAGTATGAAGCGGCCATGTTCGTCCGGATGTTGACGGTAAAAGACCCTGGTGGAGGTTCTGGGAATAGCCGCTCCCTCGTCAGGCTAATTTCAACGAGCGCCCCTTGCGGCGCAGTTCGCCGGGCACGGGCTTCGCTGTTTAGGCCATGTCTTTCAGAGCCGATCCGTGTTACAAAGACGCATTATCAGAAGGAAGGAGACACCCATGAACAAGCACCTTATGGCTGCGGCGTTGGCCGCCATCATCGTCGCCATGCCTCCCGCACTGTCGGCCGCGGAGGGCCTGCCGAGCTTGACCGTCGCGGAGATCTTCGCCCGGAAGGGCCAGTTGGCAGGTAAGCACATCCACGTCAGCGGCAAGGTGGTCAAGGTCAACAACAACATCATGGGCAAGAACTTCCTTCACATTCAGGACGGTAGCGGTGCTGAGGGCACCAATGACATTACCGTCACCAGCCAGCAGACCGCCAGCGTGGGTGACATGATAGAGGTCGATGCCCGGGTGACCGTCAACAGCGACTTCGGCATGGGTTACAGCTATCCGGTGATATTGGAAGAGGCCAGACTCAGCCCGGCCGACAGGTAAGTTCGGGCTTAGTAAAAGCAATCACCCCGTGGCGGAATGCCACGGGGTGAATGGAAAGCCGTTATCCTTGTTGGAAAAAGATCAGGTTCCTACCAGACCAGCGCCATGAAAAAGAGGGAAAGCAGGATGGCGGCAATCACGATAAGTGTCGCTCCATGACTGGCAGGATGCTCAGGGATTAAATTCTGCATGATCTTGTCCTCCTCTTGATGTGGTTGAAAGATCACGATTCATCATGGCGCAATACAGCATCTACCCGTCTCGCACCATGAACTATAAAATAGTAGGGGATATGGCGGAACGCAAGGAATGCCGGTGCCGCGGCACCGGGAAAGCCGGTTGCAAGGCCTGACGGTGAACATCCGCGGCTCACCGAATGGGCTTTTCAAACGGTCCCGCGGCACACCCGGTGCACTGGGGGCCTCATCAAAACTGGTTTGCCGTTCGCCCTCATCTCGGCATGGCTGCCGGGACCGCAGGCGGGTAGGGGGCATGCCCAATGATATCGCCGCGGGTGGGGGATGAGGCGGTCGTGAGCCTGGATACGGTAAGATCCAGTACTTTATTGAATTTGTCTTTGGCGACATCAGGTCCACATCAATGAAGGAGTTGGCATGAATACCGACATGGAATCTTCCACCCGCGAAGGCACCATCTGGCGCCGTGGCCTCTACATGCTGTTGTTCGCCTTCTGCCTCTGGGTGGCCAAGTTCGTTGTCGGGGTAGTCGTCGTTTTCCAGTTCTTCAGCGTCGTCTTTACCGGCTCGACCAATCAAAAGCTGTTGTCATTCGGGCAGAGTCTGAGTACCTATCATTATCAGATACTGCTGTTTTTGACCTTCAACAGCGAGGAACACCCCTATCCTCTCAGTGACTGGCCCGAGGGGGCGCCCTTGCCGCCGGAAGAGCAATAGCTCGGGCTGTGGGTGGTTACACGGCGTTTTCAGGTTTTCGTCATCCCAGCCCCTGGTGGTGGGGGGTGGTGTTGATCCTGCTGGCCTGATCCAGGGATAGCGGCGTTTACTGACTATTTTCGCGGTTGATTTAATGGTTTTTGCCGGCCGCTGTGGGTGGTTCCCATGACGTTAGCCGCGTATCCATCATATACTTGTCGGGTATATGCGACGCAGAATGTTATTGCGCAATATTGGTTATCGTTTTCCGCTAAATCAAAAACATGAAATGGAGCATGAGGATGTCACGTTTGTTTACTGAATACCGTCTGGGTGATGTGGTCTTGAAGAACCGGATTGTAATGGCGCCGCTGACGCGCAACCGCGCCACCGACAATATTCCCAATGATCTGATGCGTATCTACTACCAGCAGCGTGCCTCGGCGGGATTGATTATTACCGAGGGGACTTCGCCTTCACCCAATGGCCTCGGTTATCCGCGTATTCCCGGTATTTTTAACGAAGCGCAAGTGGAAGGGTGGAAGCGGATCACCGACGCGGTACACGAACAGGGCGGCCACATCTTCATCCAGCTTATGCACACCGGTCGTATCTCCCACCCCCTCAATCTGCCCGCCGGCGCACGCGTGCTGGCGCCATCAGCCGTGCCGGCGGCGGAGCAGATGTATACCGACAGCGAAGGACTGCAGCCGCTGCCGGTGCCGGAGGCGATGACGCTGGAAGACATTCGCAGCGCCCGTGACGAGTATGTGCAGGCGGCCCGCAACGCCATGGAAGCGGGCTTCGACGGAGTGGAATTACATGCTGCCAACGGCTATCTGCTGGAGCAGTTCATCCGCCCCAACAGCAACCGGCGCGAAGATCAGTACGGCGGCGGCATTGAAAACCGTGCCCGCTTTGTGCTGGAGGTGACGGAAGCGGTCTGCGACGCCATCGGCCACCATAAGGTCGGTATTCGTCTGTCACCATACGGGGTGTTCAACGACATGCCGCTCTACGACGAAATGGAAGCGGATTACACTTATCTGGCGCAGGAACTGGACACGGTGGATCCGGTCTATGTGCACCTGGTCGATCACTCACCCATGGGCGCCCCCGAAGTGCCGGGCTCGATCAAGGAGATCTTTCGCGATGAATTCTGCAACACCCTGATTCTATCCGGCGGCTATGATGCCGAGCGGGCGGAACGGGACCTGCCGGGCAAGGCGGATCTGATTGCAGTGGGGCGGCCCTTCCTGGCCAACCCCGATCTCCCCAAGCGTTGGGAAACCAATGCGCCCTTGAACGAACCGGACTACGATACCTTTTACACACCCGGTGAGAAGGGCTATACCGACTATCCCACACTCGGCGGGGCGTAGCGGAGTGGCCGGCGTCCCGGTCCTTTAGTGCTGATTTCTTTTTAAGCATAGGGAAGATACCGCGACGCGTTGTCTCATTCGTTTACGCCCGTCGCTGTTGGTCGCCATTGACATGCCGCTGTGGCCGTCGCGCTAGCTGACTGGCAATACCGGCGTCGCTTTCCTATGCTTTATTAGCTTTGGGTACTCATGTGTGAGGAAGATGCCATGAATAGAATGAAACAGTTGATCAAGGCTTGGGAGGCGGATTCCCGCAGCGAGCCGGCAGTCAATGAGATCACGGTAAAACTCACAAGCCGTGATTATGCCCGTGTCCGTGCTCTGGCAGAGGTGTTTCCCGGCCGTACCGAAGCGCAATTGGTGGGTGAATTGCTCTCTACCGCGCTGGATGAGGTGGAAGAGGCCTTGCCCTATGTTCCGGGCAAGAAGGTGGTGGCGGAGGATGAGTTCGGTGATCCGATTTATGAGGATGTGGGCTTGACGCCGCGGTTCGAAGAACTGGCCCGGAAATACGCTTCAATGTTAAAGCAACAGAAGACATGAACGGTTATTATTTCCTGCATGCTTTTCCTATGAGTAGGTAGGTTTTCTTAACGGCGCCGATATGTGGGTCTATTATTAAGCATACGAGGGGGCCGTTCACAACAACGAACTCATGGAGGAATGCAGATCATGGCCAAGTATGACGCATTGGTGGAACAGCATATTCTTGAGCATGAAACTCGCCTTAAACACTTTGATGAATTGCTTGCACGGGCAAGAGAGGGGATAGGCCCGGGCACCGAAGTGTCGGAACTCCGGAATGAGCTGGGTTCCTTGGAGCAGGAACGGCTAAAGCTCGTGAATCACATCGAGGCGCTGAAGCGTAAAACACATCAGGAGTGGCAGGAGGAGACCATTGAGGAGGCGGGACCGATGATCCTGTGGGAGGGTCGCCAAACGGCTGGAATCCCTTGTTGAGCACATCGAACGTTGAGGAATCGATTTTCCTTATTTCTATGACGACATTTCTATGACGACAGACTATCATAGTGGCACGGGATACAGGAAAACGACTTGATGAGGCGCGTCGACTGGCTGAGGCAGGTAAGGGCGAGGACGCCCGCCTGATGTTGCTTGAACTCCTGAAAACGGAACCGAGTAACCAGGCGGCATTGATGATGCTGGGCGGTTCCTACTTCACCACCGGTAAGCTGCAAGAGGCGGAGATGGTGTTCGAACGCCTCGTTATGATGGAGCCCGGTAACGGCAGGTTTTCCGTCGCCTTGTTCAACACCTTATGGAAACAGGGGCGGCAGGACGAGGCGGCTGAAGAGATCCGGTGCTTCATGGCGGCAGCCGACAAGACGACGGAAAAAGAGACCATTGATCAGTATGTCGCCATTACCAGGCAGATGACCGGTGGTGGGTCATAACGAAACCAGCAGGCTGATGGCACCACCCAAGGCCATCAAAACCCCCAATGCCAGTATCATCCAGTCGCCGCGTGTGCCTGGCTCAAGCGTGGATTGTCCAGGTAGTTCCGGGTTGTAGAAAACCGCCACTGCGGCACCTACTGGATACTTTCTGACGTAGCTTTCGGCAAACTCTGGCATAGGGTTGGTGCCGGCGGGGAATTCAAAGCTGCGGCGATAGACCTCGCCGTTTACTTCATAGCGGTAAACGATGTGCGGCAGTAGGTCATCGGTCTCCGAGGTGGGTTCCGATGCCTCGATAATGCCGCCCGTGCTGGGCCATTGTCCGGTCTCCCGTGTCCGCTTAAGCACGCGCCAGCCCCACATGCTAATGGCGATGCCGCCGAGGGTGACTATGACAAGGATAATGGCATACAGGTTCACGTTTTTCCTTTCCCCCCAGACAGGGGTTGAAAATACAATCAAGGCGATTATAAGGGATCAGATAGGAGGCAGCTCTATGTTGATTGGCAGGATAAATGACAGCGGGTAGTTTGTTTAGACTTAAAGTCGCCTGCTCAAACGCCAGCTATCCCGATCGTTACAAACGAATGGGAACGGTGGCGATCAGTATGGAAAAGGAGGGTAACGACGCGCCTTGATCAGAACGTCTTCACGAAATCCATATAATCCAGATAGTAGGTCACGGTAATGCGCAACTCCTCGACGCGCTGCAGCATGACTTCGCAGGTGTCACAGACATATTCGCCCTGCTGCAGGCGGATGGTGTAGTCGGCCACCACCTGTTGCAGGGCGGCGCGGCTGGGCCAGAGGGCATGGTAGCCCTGGTCGAATTCCTTGCAGACTTCGCCTTCCAGCGCCTTCTTGCCGAAATAATTCATGTGTTCGCCGCAGGCGTCGGCCATGTCCGTCAAGCGGGCAAGGTCTTTAATGAGGTTCAGGATCTCGCCTTTTTCTTTGGCGTCCTGGGCATGAAGGGTTGCGGAGAAGAAGAGGGCGATGAGGATAAACAAAAAGGCTTGTAACTGCTTCATTCCGGGTCCCGTTGTTGGTTGATGGGCGTTTCTATATTAAGGCTTTTTACCGTGATGACAACGAGTGGTGCATGGGGACACAATTCCCGCCCCGACGAATTGCTATAATCCGCCCATGCCGAAAAAGCGCAGTAAGAAAGCCTCCGCCCGTCGAACCCGGCGGCGTTTCCCGTATAAGTCCCTGTTTCTGCTCGGACTGGCAGGTGTGCTGGCCCTGGCCGGATATACCCTCTACCTCGACCGGCTGGTGCAGGACAAGTTCGAGGGCAAGCGCTGGTCGGTGCCCTCGCGCGTCTATGCCCGGGCGCTGGAGCTCTCTCCGCAAAAGCTCCTCAGCGCCGGGAATCTGTTGGCCGAGCTGAGGCTGATCGGCTACCAACCCTCCTTGGATGGCTTTGCGCCGGGTAGCTATCGTCGGGAAGGGGACGACTTCGTCATCACCACGCGCAGCTTCCGCCACTGGGACAGCCAGGAGCCGGGACGCTCCATCAGGCTCGGTTTCGCCGGACAGCAGCTGAAGTCGCTGAGCGATGCGGCCTCGGGCGAGCCGCTGTCGCTGGTGCGCCTGGAGCCAATGACGATCGGCATCATCCACCCGGCCCATCGCGAGGACCGGGTGCTGGTGCGGCTGGCGGACCTGCCGCCCGTGCTGACCGTCGCCCTGCAGGCCATCGAAGACCGCCAGTTCGCCAGCCACCACGGCCTCGATTTCCGCGCCATCGCCCGCGCCGCCTGGGCCAACCTGCGCGCCGGCCGGGTGGTGCAGGGCGGCAGCACCCTGACCCAGCAGCTGGTGAAGAACTTCTACCTCGACAGCGAGCGTACCCTGAGGCGCAAGATCAACGAGGCCATCATGGCCCTGCTGCTGGAGCTGCGCTACGACAAGCAGGCGATCCTCGAGGCCTACGCCA
>JASBUE010000240.1 GCA_030148045.1 Candidatus Tenderia sp. | reverse complement strand
TGCCCAGCGCATCCTCAACTGCGGCAGCGCCTTCTATCCCCAGTTCGCCACCCACAACGCCCACACCCTGGCCAGCATCGTGGTGATGTCCGGCCACAGGGCGTATGAATTTCAGCGCCTGCACGGCATGGGCGAAGGGCTATACAAATTGGCGATTGAACAGAAACAGCTGACCCAATACTGCCGCGTCTATGCACCGGTGGGCAGCCATGAAGAATTATTGCCCTACCTGGTTCGGCGACTATTGGAAAACGGCGCCAACACCTCCTTCGTCAATCAGATCGTCGACGAACAGACGCCCCTCGGGCAGATCATCGCCAATCCCATTCATGAGACCGAGATCCTGCAACACAAACGCCATCCGCACATCCCTCTGCCGCGTGATATCTACGCACCCCAGCGCCTCAATTCCGCCGGTATCAACCTCAACGATCCCGATGCCCTGGCCGAACTGGACCACGGGCTGGAACAGGCGCTGCTGAAATCCTGGATCGCCGCGCCCATCGTCGGCGGCCAAACGCTGGCGGGTGAACACCGCACCGTTAGCAGCCCCGCCGATCGCGATCACATCATCGGCGAAGTCCATCTGGCCGATGCCGAGGCGGTCGAACAGGCCCTGAGCCTGGCCCATGCCCACGCCTCCGATTGGAACCACACCCCTGCCGAAAGACGCGCCGAGATCCTGGATCAGGTTGCCGACATGCTGGAGCGCAATCGCTACGAGCTGATGGCGCTTTCCATTCGTGAAGGCGGCCGCAGCCTTCGCGACGCCCTGAGCGAGGTGCGCGAGGCAGCCGACTTTTGCCGTTATTATGCCGCCATGGCGCACCAGGATTTTGCCAAACCGCGGGTGCTGCCCGGCGTCACCGGCGAACGCAACGAGCTGCGCCTCAGCGGCCGCGGCGTATTCGTCTGCATCAGCCCCTGGAATTTTCCGGTGGCCATCTTCACCGGCCAGATCGCCGCCGCCTTGGCGGCGGGCAACAGCGTCATTGCCAAACCGGCGGGATCGACCTCACTGACCGGGGCCAGGATCGTCAGCCTGATGCACCAGGCCGGGGTCCCGGCCGAGGTGTTGCATTTCCTGCCGGGCGGCGGGGCCGAGATCGGCATGGCCCTGGTGCGCGACCCACGTACGGCGGGCGTCGCCTTCACCGGCGCCACCGATACCGCGCGGCAAATCAACCAGGCCCTGGCCCAAAGGGATATTATCGTCCCCTTCATCGCCGAAACCGGCGGCCAGAACGCCATGATCGTGGACAGCTCCGCCCTGCCGGAACAGGTGGTGACCGACGCCCTCTACTCCGCCTTCAACAGCGCCGGCCAACGCTGCTCGGCGCTGCGGGTGTTGTTCGTACAAGAGGATGTGGCGCCGCGCGTCACGGCACTGCTCAGCGGCGTCATGGATGAACTGGCGATCGACGACCCGGCGCAACTCAACACCGATATCGGTCCGGTGATCAATGACGCCGCCAAGGCGGGCCTGCAACAACACGTGGATCGTATGCGGCAGGAGGCGACGTTGGTCAAGACATTAACGCTGCCGGAATACTGCGACAACGGCTCTTTCTTTGCCCCGCACGTCTTCAGGATCGAAAGTCTCGACCAACTTACCCACGAGGTGTTCGGCCCGGTGCTGCACATCATCCACTACCGGGCCGACCAGCTGCACAAGGTGGTGGAAGCGATCAACAGCACACGCTACGGCCTGACCCTGGGCATTCACAGCCGCATCGACGCCACCGCCCAGTACATCGCCCGTCACGCGCGCTGCGGCAATACCTACGTCAACCGCAACATGATCGGCGCCGTGGTGGGCAGCCAGCCCTTCGGCGGCGAGGGCCTGTCGGGCACCGGGCCCAAGGCCGGCGGGCCGCATTACCTGCACCGTTTCGCCAGTGAGCGGGTGCTGACCATCAACACCACGGCGGTGGGGGGCAATGCCAGTCTGTTATCAATCCGCGATGAAGACGAGGCTGCTCACCCTACGGCAGATGCGCCCCCAACGGCGCTTCGATGAACTCCAGGGCATTGCCGTCCGGGTCGCGGCAGAACAGGGCCAGACGCCCTG
>JASBUE010000069.1 GCA_030148045.1 Candidatus Tenderia sp. | reverse complement strand
TGCATGGCGCGGTGGATGTGCAGCAGGATGCCGTTCTTGCGGCACCACTTGGCCAGACCGCTGTTGGCGGTGAAGCCGCCGGTGAGGAAGTCGTGCATGATGACCGGCTGACCCAGCTCCTTGGCGAACTCGGCGCGCTCGTACATCTCTTCCGGGGTGTTGGCAGTCACATTTAAATAGTGACCCTTGGTCTCGCCGGTCTCGGCTTGCGCCTTTTGCACCGCCTCGGCGACGAATTCAAAACGGTTCTGCCAGCGCATGAAGGGCTGGGAATTGACGTTCTCGTCGTCCTTGGTCAGATCCAGACCGCCGCGCAGACATTCGTACACGGCACGGCCGTAGTTCTTGGCCGACAGACCGAGCTTGGGCTTGATGGTACAACCCAGCAGCGGACGACCGTATTTGTTGAGCTTGTCGCGCTCCACCTGGATGCCGCTGGGCGGACCCAGGCAGGTCTTGACGAAGGCAATGGGAAAGCGAATGTCTTCCAGACGCAGGTGCTTGACCGCCTTAAAGCCGAACACGTTACCGACCAGGGAGGTCAGCACGTTGACGATGGAACCTTCTTCGAACAGATCGATGGGATAGGCGATGAAGGCATAAAAACTGTCTTTATCACCCGGCACGTCTTCGATACGATAGGCGCGCCCCTTGTAGAACTCCATGTCGGTCAGCAATTCCGACCACACCGTACTCCAGGTCCCGGTGGACGATTCGGCCGCCACCGCCGCCGCGGCCTCGTCGCGCGGCACCCCTTCCTGCGGCGTAACCTTGAAACAGGCCAACAAGTCGGTATCCAAGGGAACATAGTCCGGTGTCCAGTACACATCGCGGTACTCTTTAACGCCCGCATCATATTTCTTTGCCATAGTCAGTTCACTCCTGCTGTGGTTGTCAAATCCTCGCAGCCAAGAGTATTGACCCGCAGCCTTTGTGACCAATCGATAGTTTGAATCCGCGGCATTCATGATTCTCAATAATTCATTGAACTGAATACAATGTATTGAAGATGGTCGATGCGTCAGGTGGGCGATGAAGAACGGCATCGACGCAAATCGCCGGAAATGTTTGGAGGCCTCTGAGCGGCTGGCGGAACAGCTTGACACCGGATAACAAATACTGCTGAAATCAGGCACCATGCGGAGATTACGTGATTATATTCAAGGCTCCCCGTCTCTATGGGTCACCTGCCTGCTGCCGGCGTTATTTTTTACGCTGTCGATGCAGCTCCATATTCACGCGCATACCAATCATCAACACATCAGTGCAGCACTACAGCATCCTCACCAAACCAAGCTGCACAAAGCTCATCAGGAAAATACTCACACCGCGGAACACGCTTCCGAACTGCATCATGCAGAGACGGACGCTTTCGCCATCGACATTTCACCCAAAGGCCTGAACAAATCGTTCAGCCTGCCGCTGTTCGCCTGCGCCTTCATCGGCATCGTCATCCTGCTTCTATCTCCGCAAACCCAGGGCCTGGTTTTAATACGCCCCGAGCGGAGGTCACCCCATGTACGCCGCCGCGCCGCGCTACCGCCACAGTTACGCGCCCCGCCCTTTTGATCACCCTCCCATCACTGCTGTAAGCACTGCCCCCGGGGTCATCGGTTTCACAGTTTCATCACGCCGCGCGCAGCCGTATCACAGGCTGAGTGATTGTGGCGCGAACGCCTGACCGGAACGCAAACCCCACGCAGTGCCAACAAACCATGACCCAGGCATTGCGCCTGGCAACAGGCCGACAAGAGGCACACAAATGCGATTTGGAACAATTCTGGCCCTGGTGCTCATCGCAGCCCCCGGCGCCCCTGCCGCGGACGCATCCGAACCAAGGCCGATCACACTGAATCAGGTGATCGCCAGGGTATTGGAACACAATCCGCAATTCGGTATTCACGATTACGAGGCCCGGGCCGCGGCGGCGAGAATACGCCGGGCCGCTCAAACCACACCGCTCGAAATGAGGCTTTATCTGGAGAACTTCAGCGGCAGCGGCGATTTCAATGGCGCCGACCGGCTGGAAACCACCCTCAGCCTGGCAAAAGTGCTGGAGCCGGTGAACACGGTCGAGGCGCGCGGCGAGCTGGCCCGGCAACGCCGCAATCTGCTGCGCACCGAGCAGGACGGCAAACGCCTGGACCTGCTGGCCCAGGCGACGGAGCAATTCATCCATGTGGTGGTGGACCAGCATCGGCTGAAGATCGCCGAGGACCATCTGGCGCTGGTGCAACATACTTACGCTGTCGTCTCACAAAGAGTCGCGGCGGGTAAAAGCCATGTCGCCGAACAGCGGCGACTGACCATCGACGTGGCGCGGGCGGAGATCGAGCTGGAACATGCCGAGCATAAACTCAGCACCTCGCGCGTGAAACTGGCGGCACACTGGGGGGACACCCACGCGGATTTCGCCGGCGCCCGGGCCGACTTGTTTGAGCTTCCACCGGTCGCCCCGTTTGCGCACCTGGAAACATTGCTGACGAACAATCCCGACCTGGTTCGTTTCGCCACCGAGGCGCGCATTGCCCAGGCACGGCTGCGGCTGGCGCAATCGCGCCGCCGGCCCGGCCTGGAGCTGTCCGGCGGCGTTCGCTACCTGAACGACCCCAACGACGCGGCCCTGGTGCTGTCCGTCGGTTTTCCGCTCGGGGCGTCATCGCGGGCGAAACCGGAAATCGACGAAATGCAATACCTGTCTCAAGGCGAGCCCCTGCGCCGTGAACGGCAACGCCTGGCGCTCTACGGCAGCCTGTACGAGATCCACCAGGAGCTGCTGCACGCCCGCACCGCCTTCGAAGCCTTGAACACGCGCATCATCCCCGCCGCGCAACAGGCCGCGCAGGACTACGAACATGGCTATAAGCGCGGTCGGTTTTCGCTGCTGGAGCTGAACCAGGCCCAGAGCACCCTGCTCGACACCCGCCTTGAAACGGTAATGGCTGCAGCCAACTACCACCGCCTGAAAATCGAAATCGAACGCTTAACGGGCGCCGCGCTGAACCCAGGAGAAGCACAATGAACAAGAACATCCTGTATACCCTTTTGGTCGCGAGCATTGGTCTCGGGCTTGCCGCCTGGCTGTTTCTGGAGGCAGCGCGACACGATGAGCGCGGCCATGACGATCAGGTCGGCGAACAGCAGGAGACGGTCAAAAAAGGCCCGCATGGCGGACGCCTGCTGCGCGACGGCGACTTCGCGCTGGAGATCACGCTGTTCGAAACAGGCGTGCCGCCGGAATTTCATGTCTACAGCTATCGAGACGGCAAGGCGCTGCCTCCGGACGATGTGTCCCTCGTAATCGAACTGACCCGTCTCGACGGCCAGGTGGACACGTTCAACTTCCAAACGCAAGGCGACTTTCTGCGCGGTGACGGCGTAGTAACGGAACCTCACTCCTTTGATGTCAGCGTTGCAGCAAGCTATCAAGGTAAACACCACACATGGCAATACGAAAATTATGAAGGCCGCGTTCGTATCAGCGATCAAATCGCCGCCGAAAGCGGCATTCGAACCGAACAGGCCGGGGCCGCAACGATCCTGGAGACCCTGGACCTGAGCGGCCGCGTGCAGGTCGATCCCAACCGTCTCTCCCAGGTACGCGCCCGTTTTCCCGGCATCGTGAAACAGGTGCTGGGCGAACTCGGGGAGCGGGTCCGGCGCGGCGCCGTGCTGCTGGAAATTCAAAGCAACGAGAGCCTGCAGACCTACCAGGTCAAGGCGCCCATCAGCGGCGTCATCGTGCGGCGCGACGTGCAGCCGGGCGAAACCACCGCCAACACGCCCCTGTTCGTTATCGCCGACTTGTCGGAGGTCTGGGCCGAGCTGGATGTCTTCAACAAGGACATCAACCGTGTCCGTGCCGGCCAGCACGTCGGTATCGAAAGCCTCGGTGGCGACACCGTCGAAGGCCGGATCGACTGGCTTTCGCCCATGGCCGCCCATGCCAGCCAGAGCATTCAGGCGCGGGTGGTCATTCCCAACCGGGAGCTGCGTTTCAGACCCGGCCAGTTCGTGCGCGGCCGTATCACCGTGGCCGAACACGAGGTGTCGCTGGCGGTGCGCAAATCGGGCATCCAGCCCTTCCGCGATTTCCAGGTGGTGTTCGCGCGCATCGGCGATACCTACGAAGTACGCATGCTGGCGCTGGGGCGTGAAGACCGCGAACGGGTGGAGGTGCTGGACGGCCTCAAGCCGGGTACCGAGTACGTCACGGAAAACAGCTATCTGATCAAGGCCGACATCGAAAAGTCCGGCGCTTCACACGATCATTAAGAGGCGCCGCCATGATTGATAAATTAATAGGATTTTCCCTCGCACACCGTTGGTTGGTATTGATCATCACCTTGGCGCTGGCGGCCCTGGGCCTGTACAACTACCAGAAGCTACCCATCGATGCGGTGCCGGACATCACCAACGTGCAGGTGCAGATCAATACCGAGGCGCCCGGCTATTCGCCGCTGGAGGCGGAGCAGCGCATCACCTTTCCCATCGAGACCGCGATGGCGGGTATTCCCCGCCTGGACTACACCCGTTCCATCTCGCGTTACGGCCTGTCGCAGGTGACCGTGGTCTTCGAGGACGGCACCGACATCTACCTGGCGCGGCAGTTGATCAATGAGCGCCTGTCGGAGGTGAAGGCGCAACTGCCCGCCGGGATCGAACCGGCCATGGGCCCCATCGCCACCGGGCTGGGCGAGATCTTCATGTACACCGTCTCCGCCAAAGAGGACAGTGACATGAGCCCTATGGAACTGCGCACCGTGCAGGACTGGATCGTGCGGCCGCAACTGCGCAACACCCCCGGCGTGGTCGAGGTTAATACCATCGGCGGCTACACCAAGCAGTTTCATGTGCTGCCCGATCCCGACAAACTACTGGCCTACGACCTGACCCTGCAGGAGATCATGGCGGCGCTGGCGCGCAACAATCTCAACACCGGCGCAGGTTATATCGAAAGGTTTGGCGCCCAGTACCTGGTGCGCTCGCCGGGCCAGCTGGCCGATCTGGACGACATCCGCGCCATCACCGTAGCCAAGCGCGAGGGCGTGCCCATTCAGTTGGGCCGCGTCGCCGAGGTCACCCTGGGCAGCGAGCTGCGCACCGGCGCCGCCACCCAAAACGGTGAAGAAGTGGTGCTGGGCACGGTGTTCATGTTGATGGGCGAAAACAGCCGTGTGGTCTCTCGCGCCGCCGCCGAACGGTTGGAACAGATCAAGCCTTCGTTGCCAGACGGCGTGGCACTGACACCACTCTACGACCGCACCAACCTGGTGGACAAGACCATCGCCACGGTGCAGAAAAACCTTGCCGAAGGGGCCTTGCTGGTGATCGTTATCCTGTTCCTGCTGCTGGGCAACTGGAAAGCGGCCTTGGTGACGGCGGCGGTAATCCCGGTGGCCATGCTGATGACCATCACCGGCATGGTGCAATCGCGCACCTCCGGCAACCTGATGAGCCTGGGGGCGCTGGATTTCGGTCTGATCGTCGACGGCGCGGTGATCATCGTCGAGAACTGCCTGCGCCACCTCGCCATGTCCCAACAACGACACAATACCCTGCCCGATCTGGCCACCCGCCTGCGTATCGTGCGAGCAGCAACCGTGGAGGTGATCCGTCCCAGTGTCTTCGGCGTGATCATCATCATGATCGTCTACGTGCCCATCTTCGCCCTCAGCGGCGTGGAGGGAAAGATGTTTCACCCCATGGCGCTGACGGTGGTGATGGCGCTGACGGCGGCCTTGATCCTCTCCCTCACGGCGGTACCGGCGGCGGTGGCGCTGTTCGTGCGCGGCAAGGTGCAGGAAAAGGAAAACCTATTCATGCGCGCCGCGCGCCGCAGCTACGAGCCGGTGCTGCGCTGGGCGCTGGCCCACCGCCTGCCGGTGGTGACGGCGGCGGCGCTGCTGGTGATCATCGCCGGCATTCAAACCACCCGCATGGGGGCCGAATTCGTGCCCAGCCTGGACGAGGGGGACATCGCCCTGCATGCCCTGCGCATTCCGGGCACCGGCCTGACGCAGGCAGTGGAGATGCAAAGGATATTAGAGGCACGCCTGAGCGGGTTTCCCGAAGTGTCCCATATCTTTACCAAGCTGGGCACGGCGGAAGTC
>JASBUE010000221.1 GCA_030148045.1 Candidatus Tenderia sp. | reverse complement strand
GCCCGCCTCGTCCAGCCGCTGACACAAGGCGTTGAGATCGGCCACCGCGAAGGCGATGTGCCGGTCACGGACGCCGTGGGCGGGACGCCCCTCGACAGGATCCGGATTGAGCAACTGCATCAGGTGAATCTGCTGCGATCCCACATCGAGCCAGACGCCGGGGTAGCCGAGATCGGGCCGGGCCGGATTGACTTCCAGGCCGAGCAAACCACAATAAAAATACAAGGACTTTTCAAGGTCCGCCACGATCACCGTGGCATGAAGAATGGACTGGATGTTGGACATGGCGCACCTGTTGATCTGATTACATTCCCTGTCCAACATTGTAGAGTAAAGACTTAAACATGGGAGCCATTCTTATGCTGGGCATCTTTCTCGACCGTGACAGCCTCGACCGCGGCGACCTGGACTTCTTCGCCCTCGACAATCTCATCGACGACTGGCGGTTTTATGGACTCACCCGTCCGGACGACCTGAATGATCGCATTCGGGATGCCGAGATTATCGTCAGCAACAAGGTGGGCATTGATGAGGCCGCCTTTCAGGCCGCGTCAAGGCTCAAACTGATCTGCGTCGCCGCCACCGGCTACAACAATGTGGACCTGGATGCGGCGCAACGACATGGGGTCACGGTTTGTAACGTGCGCGGCTATGCCACCCCCTCCGTCAGTCAGCATGTCTTCACCCTGATCCTTTCGCTTTCCATTCACCTGGGTAGCTACCGCCGCGCGGTGATGAAGGGCGAATGGCAGCGCAGTCCACACTTCTGCTTGCTCGACTACCCCATCGAAGAGCTGGCCGGCAGAACCCTCGGCATCATCGGCCACGGTGAACTGGGCCATGCGGTGGCGCACCTGGGCGAAGCCTTCGGCATGGAGGTGATCATCGCCGATCACCGCGGCAGCGCGCCGAGTCCCGGCCGGTTGGCCTTTGAACAAGTACTGGAGGCGGCGGACGTTCTCACCCTGCACTGTCCGCTTAACTCAGAGACACGCGGCCTGATCGGCGCGGCCGAAATCCGGCGGATGAAACCCGGCGCCCTGCTGATCAATACCGCCCGCGGCGGCATCGTGGACGAACAGGCCCTGGCGGATGCCCTGCGCGACGGACGGCTCGGCGGCGCCGGCATCGACGTGCTGAGCGAAGAACCGCCGCTCCACGGCAACCCCCTGCTGGCCGACGACGTTCCCAACCTCATCGTCACCCCGCACATCGCCTGGGCCAGCCGCAATGCACGCCAGCGCTTGCTGGATGAGATCGGCGACAACATCAGCGCCTTCCTGGCCGGCACGCCACGCAATGTCGTGAACGCGTGAGCGACCTGTTTCTCGCCATCGATCAGGGTGGCCATGCCAGCCGCGCCATCGTTTTCGATACGCAGGGCAAGCTCATCACCCAGGCCGAACAGGCCATACAAACCCTCACCCCGCGGCCGGGCTGGGTGGAGCACGATGCCTCGGAACTGCTGCAGGCCACCCACGACGCAATCGACCAAGCCGTCGCTCGGCTCGGCCCTGAAAAAGCGCGCCTCAAAGCCGCGGGACTGGCGACCCAGCGCTCCAGCATCGCCTGCTGGCACAAACAGACCGGCCGGCCGCTTTCCCCGATCCCGAGCTGGCAGGACCGGCGCCAGGCCGGCTGGCTGCAACGGTTTCAGGACTGCGGCAATCTGATTCACGACACCACCGGCCTGTTCCTGTCGCCCCACTACGGCGCCGGCAAGATGCGCTGGTGTCTCGACAATCTGACGGAGGTGAAACAGGCGCAGCAGGAGGGACAGCTGATAATCGGCCCCCTGGCCAGTTTTCTGGCCTGGCAGTTGTTGGAGGAACATCCACTGCTCGCGGACCCCGCCAACGCCTCGCGCACCCTGCTATGGAATCTCCAGCATGGCGACTGGGACGACTCTCTGCTGCAACTGTTTGGTATCCCCAAACACATTTTGCCGCCCTGCGTTGCCAGTCATGGCCGGTTCGGTCATTTGGAGATCGGCGGGCTTTCCCTGCCGCTCACCGTGATTACCGGCGACCAGTCCGCCGCCCTGTTCGCCTGGGGCCGGCCAAGGCCAGACAGCTGTTATATCAATATCGGCACCGGTGCCTTCATTCAGCGCGTCGTTAAGGAAGCGATCCACAGCAAACGCCTGCTGACCGGTATTGCCTATCAGGACGATGAGCGCTCCTGGTTTACCTTGGAGGGTACAGTCAACGGCGCCGCCAGCGCCTTGCAGTGGTACGGCCGCAAATATGGGATTGAGGCAATTGAACAACGGCTGGACGAGGCGCTTGTCTCCAACGAACCCCCGGGGCTGTTTTTCAATACCGTCTCCGGCCTGGGTTCGCCCGATTGGGTGAGCCACCTTGAACCGAGTTTTGAGGGCAATGACAGCAACGTTGCGCAACTGCTCGGCATTGTGGAAAGCATCGTCTTTCTGATCCAGCGTAACCTGGAGGAAATGCAGCGTTATTTGGCATCTCCGCAACAAATCATTGTCAGCGGCGGGTTGTCGAATCTGGATGGTCTGTGCCAACGCATTGCCGACCTGACAAACATCCCGGTGATACGACCGCAAACATATGAAGCCACGGCAGCGGGGCTGGCCTATCTGGTGGCGCGGCAACCCGATAACTGGCCGGGAAGCAATGCCTATGAAAGGTTCATCCCCGAGCCCAAGCCCGGGCTGAAGCAACGCTACCGACGCTGGACCCGGCGACTGCAGCGGCTGGTCGCCGATAACGCTTGAAATAATCAGATGTCAATATGTTAAACTTCATCGGTGCATGAAGGTTGGCATTTCGAACAAAAATAACAAATCTCGGCGCCTTTTTTGCGGCGCTGTTCTTTAAAAGGACAATACCTAGACAGTGCCATGGAACCTCCTATTCTGATCGCCCATCGCGGCTATGCGAAGAAATTTCCCGAGAACACCCTGATTGCCGTTGAGGCGGCACTGGGGGCGGGGGCCTGTTGCATCGAGTTCGATGTGCAGTTCACCAAGGATGGGGTTCCGGTGCTGCTGCACGACGCCAGCCTCAAGCGCACCACCGGCGTCGGTAAACGCATCATCAGCATGGAACACGCCCAGATGCACGCGATTCCGGTCAACGAGGCCAAACAGCATCCAAAAAAATTCGCCGGTGTCGGCATCCCGACCCTGGCCTCGGTAGTCGAACTGCTCCTCCAATATCCCGAGCGTCATGCCTTTGTCGATATCAAGCAGGAATCCATCGATGCCTTCGGTATTGAAAAGGTGATCAAGACGCTGGCCACCATCTGCCAGCCCATTATCGGCCGTTGCACACTGATCGGGCATGATGATCTGGCTCTGCGCTGTTCACGGGCCATGGGATTCAGATCCATTGGCTGGATATTGAAGAAGTACAATGAAGAATCGCTGACCAAGGCGACCGAACTGGCCCCCGATTTTCTGTTTTGCAATCACACCAAGATTCCCAAAAAAGCCGGCCGGGTATGGCCCGGTCCCTGGCGTTGGGTTTTCTACGAGGTCACCCAGGTCAAACAGGCGCTGCAGCTTATGGAAAGGGGCGCGGAATATCTGGAAACCATGGCCATCGCCGAACTTCTGAAAAGCAAACAGCTGAAGGCCCATCGTTGCCTTGACGATTAGCCGGTACCACGACGTCATCGTCATCGGTGCCGGCATTCACGGCGCAGGCGTCGCCCAGGCCGCCGCCGCGCAAGGTTATTCGGTATTGGTACTGGAACAGTCCGCCATCGCCGCCGGCACCTCGAGCCGCTCCAGCAAACTGATCCACGGTGGCCTGCGCTATCTGGAAAGCGCCCAGTTCAACCTGGTGCGGGAATGTCTGCACGAACGTACCTTGCTGCTCAAGAATGCCCCCGCGCTGGTCCAGCTGAAAGCCTTTCATATCCCTGTTTATTCCGAGACCAGCCGCAGCACCTGGCAGATCCGCGCCGGTCTCTCCCTTTACAGCACCCTTGGCGGCCTGAGTGCCGATACCCGTTTCCAGATGGTACCGCAGCGCGAGTGGGTCAAACTTGACGGCCTGGATCTTGAGGATCTGCAAAACGTGTTTCGTTATTACGATGCCCAGACCGACGATAAGTTACTTACCGAAGCGGTAATGCGATCGGCCCAATCCCTTGGCGCCGAGTTACAGATGCCCGCCCGCTTTATCGGCGCCGACAAACAGCGTCAGCGCTACGTGGTGCGCTACCAAGTAGAAACGCAAGAGATCGAATGCGAAACTGCGCTGCTGGTCAACGCCGCCGGGCCGTGGGTCAATGAGATACTGAAAATGGTCACACCCACGGTCACCACCCTCGACATCGATCTGATTCAGGGCACGCACATCATCCTGGAGGGCACGGTCAGTCAGGGGGTCTATTACCTGGAGGCGCCCGAGGACAGACGCGCCGTCTTCGTCATGCCCTGGAAAAATAAACTGATGGTGGGCACCACCGAGAGTTTTTTCCACGGCAACCCGGCCAAGGTCACCCCCCTGGCCAAGGAGAAATCCTACCTTCTCCAGACCCTGGGTTACTATTTTCCCCGTTACCGCTTCACTACGCAGCGGGAGATCATCTCCTCCTTCGCCGGTCTGCGCGTGCTGCCCAAAACCCATGGCAGCGCCTTCTCGCGACCGCGTGACACCATCTTTCACTGCGATGATCCCCATGATCCACGCCTGGCAACCATCTACGGCGGCAAACTCACCGCCTATCGCGCCACGGCGGAGAAACTCATGCGGGAATTCAATTATGTCCTGCCCGACCGACGGGTAATCGCCGACACCCGCAGCCTGGCGCTGACACCGCAATAAGCCCGGTCGCAATGCAGCGGCAAAGCCAGTAAAATACCCGCCTTTGCCATCAGTTATGGAACACGGGAATGAAAAGCCTCTGGGACGACAACGAAGCCAAACAATATGAAGGTGATCTGGGCCTGCGCGTCTACACCTCACGCCTGCTGGGACGCGATACTTCACTGGTGCTGCACGGCGGCGGCAACACCTCGGTCAAGATCAAGCAGACCAATCTGGTGGGCGAAGAAGAAGACCTGCTCTGTGTAAAAGGCAGCGGCTGGGACCTGGAGAGCATCGATGTACCTGGCTTCCCGGCGGTCAAGCTGGACCATTTAATCAAACTGGCGAAACTGGAGTCCCTCTCCGATCCGCAGATGGTCAACGAGCTGCGCGCACACATGACCAACGCCGGGGCGCCCACGCCGTCGGTGGAGGCCATTCTGCACGCCACCCTGCCCTATAAATACGTGGATCACACCCACGCCGACGCAGTGGTGACGGTGACCAATACCCCCAACGGTCTCGACAAGATCAAACAGATCTACGGCGATACGGTGGTGATCGTTCCCTATATTATGCCGGGTTTCGATCTGGCGCGACTGTGCGCCATCGAATTCGAGCGCCAGCGCAACGACCACACCATCGGCATGGTGCTGATGAACCACGGCATCTTCTCCTTCGGCGACACCGCCCGGGAATCCTACGAACGCATGGTCCGGCTCGTAGGTATGGCCGAAGACTACATACAAGAGCACGGCACCTGGACGCTGGATTACGACAGCCCCGCCCAGGGCACTGTCGACCCTCTCGCCCTGGCTCAGTTGCGCCGCGATATCTCAAAGGCCGCCGGCTTTCCGCTGGTATTACGCAGTCAGCGCGATGCCAAGGCCATGAGTTTCATCAACCGTTCCGACATGGCCAAGATATCGCAACAGGGTCCGGCCACCCCGGACCATGTGATTCGCACCAAGCGCCTGCCGCTGGTGGGGCGCGATGTGAAAAAGTACGTCGCCGACTATAAGACTTATTTCGAACAATACGCGCCTCAGGCCCGCGACCCCAAGACCATGCTCGATCCGGCGCCGCGCGTGATCCTGGACCGGGAACTGGGCATGGTCACGGCGGGCAAGAGCGCCAAAGAGGCCAAGATCGTCGCCGACATCTATGACCACACCATGGACATCATCGTCCGCGCCGAATTGCTGGGTGGCTGGCAGGCCCTCTCGGCCAAGGATCTGTTCGACATGGAGTATTGGGATCTGGAGCAGGCCAAACTGCGCAAGGGCGGCAAGCCCCCGCTGTTCCAGGGTGAGGTGGCCCTGGTCACCGGCGCCGCCTCCGGCATCGGCCGGGCCTGTGTGGAATCCATGCTGGCACGCGGCGCGGCAGTGATCGCCCTGGATGTCGACCCGGGCATCGAGACCCTATTCGATCGTTCGGATGTGACCGGCATCCAATGTGACGTGGCCGATGAAAGCCAACTCAAGGCCGCACTTAAGCAAGGCGCCAGCAGCTTCGGCGGACTGGACATGCTGGTGCTGAACGCCGGCGTCTTTCCCGGTGGTTGTCGCATCGACAGTTTGAGTTCAGAGGAGTGGCGCAGGGTGATGAACATCAACCTGGACGCCAACCTGATCCTGATGCGCGAGGCTTACCCCTACCTTAAGCTGGCACCCAAGGGCGGGCGCGTGGTGGCCATGGGCTCGAAGAATTTTCTCGCCCCGGGTCCCGGCGCGGTGGCCTACTCCGCCAGCAAGGCGGCCCTGACCCAGATCACCCGCGTGGCGGCGCTGGAATGGGGCGTGGACAACATCCGCATCAACACTTTGCATCCGGACTGTGTCTTCGACACCGGCATCTGGACCGACGAGGTCCTCGCCGCCCGCGCCCGGCACTATGGCCTGACGGTCGACGAATACAAAACCAAGAACGTGTTGAAAACAGAGGTCACCAGCCATGACGTGGCGGAATTGACGGCGGAACTCTGCGGGCCGCTGTTCGCCAAGACCACGGCGGCGCAACTGCCCATCGACGGCGGTAATGAGCGGGTGATTTAACCCCAAATGCACAACAAACGGAAATAGAGACACTATGGCCCAATACATCTACACCATGAACCGGGTGAGCAAGGTCGTTCCCCCGAAACGCACCATCATCAAAGATATCTCTTTATCCTTCTTCCCCGGCGCCAAGATCGGCCTGCTGGGCCTCAACGGCGCGGGCAAATCCACCGTGCTGCGCATCATGGCCGGCGTGGACAAAGAATACGAAGGCGAGGCCCGGCCGCAACCCGGCATCAACATCGGCTATCTGCCCCAGGAACCGGAACTGGACCCGAGCAAGGACGTGCGCGGCAACGTGGAAGAGGCCCTGGGCCACATCAAGGAGGCGATGGAGAAACTGGACCAGGTCTACGCCGCCTACGCCGAACCGGACGCCGACTTCGACGCCCTGGCCAAGCAACAGGCCGAGTTGGAGAACATCATCCAGGCCAGTGATGCCCACAACCTGTACCGCAAGCTGGAGATCGCCGCCGACGCCCTGCGCCTGCCGCCCTGGGACGCGGATGTCACCAAGCTCTCCGGCGGTGAGCGCCGCCGCGTGGCCCTGTGTCGCCTGATCCTGTCGGCCCCTGACATGCTGCTGCTGGACGAGCCCACCAACCATCTGGACGCCGAATCGGTGGCCTGGCTGGAGCAATTCCTGCGCGAGTTCCAGGGCACCGTGGTGGCCGTCACCCATGACCGCTATTTTCTCGACAACGTCGCCGGCTGGATCCTGGAGCTGGACCGCGGCCACGGCATCCCCTGGGAGGGCAACTACTCCTCCTGGCTGGAACAGAAGGAGAAGCGTCTGGAGCAGGAGGAAAAGGCCGAAAGCGCGCGCATCAAGGCCATGAAGGCCGAGCTGGAGTGGGTACGCAGCAATCCCAAGGGCCGCCACGCCAAGAGCAAGGCGCGTCTGAGCCGTTACGAAGAGCTGGTCAACCAGAACTTCGACAAGCGCAACGAGACCAACGAGCTGTTCATTCCGCCGGGTCCGCGCCTGGGCGACCTGGTGATCGAGGCCGAGAAGCTTAAAAAAGGTTTCGGTGACCGTTTGCTGATTGATGAGCTGAGCTTCAACCTGCCGCGCGGCGGCATCGTCGGCGTCATCGGCCCCAACGGCGCCGGCAAGTCCACCCTGTTCAAGATGCTCACCGGCACCGAGCAACCGGACGGCGGCGAACTGCGCATCGGCGACACCGTGCAGCTGGCCTATGTGGACCAGAGCCGCGACGCCCTGGACAATAACAAGACCGCCTGGGAAGAGGTCTCCGACGGCAAGGACATCATCACCGTCAACGGCGTGCAGATCAATTCACGCGCCTATCTGAGCCGCTTCAACTTCAAGGGCACGGATCAACAAAAGCGCGTCGGCGAACTCTCCGGCGGCGAGCGCAACCGTCTGCACCTGGCCAAGCTGCTGCAGAGCGGCGGCAACGTGCTGCTGCTGGACGAACCCACCAACGACCTGGACGTGGAGACCCTGCGCGCCCTGGAAGAAGCGCTGCTGGAATTCGCCGGCTGCGTGGTGGTCATCTCCCATGACCGCTGGTTCCTGGACCGTATCGCCACCCATATCCTGGCATTCGAGGGTGACAGTCACGTGGAATGGTTCGAGGGCAACTACGCCGATTACGAGGAGGATCGCAAGCGCCGCCTGGGCGAAGCGGCCGAGCAGCCCCACCGCATCAAG
>JASBUE010000208.1 GCA_030148045.1 Candidatus Tenderia sp. | reverse complement strand
CCAGAAGTTTCGTGACATCAGCCAGTATTCGGACCGGGAGCTGATCGGCCGGACTCACAGGGTGATCAACTCCGGTTATCATCCCAGGGCGTTTTTTCAAGAGTTGTGGTCGACCATCAGTGCGGGCCGGGTCTGGCACGGCGACATTCGTAACCGCCGCAAGGACGGCACGCTTTACTGGGTCAGGACCACCATCGCGCCGTATCTGAACGCCCGTGGCGGGGTTGAACGCTATATTTCTCTGCGCACGGATATCTCGCATCAGAAACAGGTGGAGGAGAAGCTGACAAAATACAACCGCGCCTTGCTGGCCTCGGCCCGGATACAGAAGGCCATCATGAGCGCGAAGGATGAACGGCAGCTGTTGGACAATGTCTGTCATTTCCTGGTCAAGGAGGGGCGTTACCGTTTCGCCTGGGTCGGCTATGCCCGCCATGACAAGCGTAAATCGGTCCAGCCGATGGCGCAGGCCGGCGACGACGACGGTTACCTGGATCAGCTTGACGTGACCTGGGGGGATGGCGAGTCAGGCTGCGGTCCCGGCGGACTGTCCATACGCCAGGGTCGGGAAATCGTCATCGCTGATGTGGCCCAAGATGAACGATTCGCCCGCTGGCGGGAGCCCGCCCTGCAGCGCGGCTATCTGTCGGTCATCGCCCTGCCGTTTCGTCAGGAGGAGCGGGTGTTCGGCATGCTGGCGATTTACGCCGCCGAATGTAACGCCTTCGACGCCGATGAAATTGAGCTGCTCAAGCTGCTTGTCGACGATATCGCCTATGGCATCACCGGTCTGCGCATCCGCCGCGAGCGTGATGCCACCGAGGCCGCCCTGAAGGAGAGCGAGATCAATCTCAAACGGGCGCAGGAGATCGCCCACATGGGCAGCTGGGAGTGGGACCTGGTCAGCGACAAATTCATCTGGTCCGACGAGCAGTTTCGCATCCTGGGATATCGGCCAGGCGCGGTCAAGCCGTCACTGGAAGCCCTGCTGGCCGCCGTAACCCCGGAACAGCGCGAGACGGTGACGCAACAGCTTCACAGCTGCATCGAGGACGGTCGGTCGCGCAGCCTGACGTTCGGCATCGTCCGTGCCGACGGAGAGTTGCGTTATCTCAGTTCGCAACTGGTGGTCTACTGCGGCTGCGAGGACGGTGCCACGCGCATCGCCGGGACGCTGATGGATATCACCGAGCAGAAACGCTCTGAGAGTTAGCGCCAGTCCCTGCAGAACCAGCTGCAGCACGCCCAGAAACTGCATTCCATCGGCCAGTTGACCGGCGGCGTGGCGCACGATTTCAACAACATTTTGTCATCCATCATGGGCTATACCACGCTGGCCATCGAGGAGTGCCCGGTCAGCGATGCCGAATACATGGGGTATCTGGAAGAGATCAGCAAGGCCGGTGTACGGGCCAAACAGTTGATTGCGCAGCTGATGACCTTCAGCCGCCGTGACAGCCATGAGGCCGAGGTGATCCGTACCGACACGCTGGTTCAGGATGCCTTTCGCATGATCAAGACGGCCTTGCCGGCGGCCATCGAATTCAAGCTGGAGGTCGAGCCCGGCCTGCCCCCGGTACGCGCCAATCAGGTGAAGCTGCATCAGGTTATCACCAATCTCGTCATCAACGCCCGTGACGCCATCGATGGTTTCGGCCAGGTCGTCCTCCAGGCGCGCTGCCGGGATGTGCCCCGTTGCCTGTGCACCTCCTGTCAGCAGAGTTTTTCCGGCGACCACATCGAATTCACCGTCAGCGACAGCGGTAAAGGCATCGCCGACGAGCATTTGGTCACCATCTTCGAACCCTTTTTCTCCACCAAGGAGGTGGGCAAGGGCACCGGCATGGGCTTGTCCATGGTGCACGGCCTGGTGCACAGCCACAACGGCCATATCCGGGTCGAATCGGCCCCCGGCGAGGGTAGCCGCTTTTCAGTCTATCTGCCGGTTTATCGGGAGATCGACGCCCCCGCAGCGGGCAGCGAAGCGGCTGAGACGGCGCCGTTGCCCAGGGCCGCGAACGGCGGCGGCACCATTCTGCTGGTGGATGACGAAAAGGCGATTACCCGGATGTTGGGTGATCTGTTGGGCCGTTATGGCTATCTCTGTGTCGAGGCCCACAGCCCCGCCCATGCCCTGGCGCTGTTCCTGAACGATCCCGATGGCTTCGATCTGGTAATCAGCGATCAGGTGATGCCGCAGATGGAGGGACTGGAGCTGGCGCGCCGGATGTTGGCCCGGCGGCCCGGCCTGCCGATCATCCTGTGTACCGGATTCAGCGGGGAGATCGGTGACCAGGATGTTGTCAAGGCCGGTCTGAAGGGCTTGTTGGAAAAACCCATCGATCTGAAGCAGCTGCTTGGCATGGTCGAGGAACTGCTCGTCCGGCCGGGGGGCGATTCGTCTCGCAGTAGTGCCTAGCCCGCATTTCTCACCACCGTTGGTAGCGAGAAATGCGGGCTAGCGATCCGAGGCGCGGCGGTCGCGTGGTTCCTGTCGCGGTTGGTGATCCCGCCGGTCCGGGTCCTCGGCCGCCGAATATGACACCACCACGTTCGGCCCCTTGAGGGCTCTTTTCCCCTTGCGACTGTCCAGGCTCACCATATTCAGGCGGCCGCATTCGGGGCAGGTGGATTTGTTGTAGATGAAGATGTGGTAAGTGGTCCAGGCCAGCGGGATCAGCATCAGCGGAAAGATCGACGAAAACATCGACAGGCTGAAAAAGATCATCCACATCAGGGCGTCGACGGCAAAGCTGCCCATGCCCTGGGTAGTGGGTTGGCCGACGTGGTAGCAGTGGGTGCAGATTCTGTCCTTCATTACGATCCCTGTTGTCTGTGGTTGATATATTCGCGGCATCCCCGTTGCGGCAAAACTATCCCTGGGAAAAACCGCGCGCTGGGGTACAGGTGACGCTTACACCCATATTAACAAATCCGGCCCGCCCCTTTCGCTTCAGGGAGTTGCTTATTACCGGCACAAATGCGTGGTTTTATGATGACGGGCGGGCAGACTTCGATTGCCGGGTGCGTTTTTTTGCGGATGGCCTGGCCTCTTGCTCCGCAACGGCCAGGCCGGCGGTGTCGTGCAATAACCGCTCGCTGTTGGTGAGAATGAAGTCGAGAAAGGTACGCCCCGCCAGGGAGAGCTTTTTACCCTTCAGGTGCACGGCATACCAGCGCCGTTTGATGGGGAAACCCTCGGCGTTCAACACTACCAGCTTGCCGGCGTCGCGTTCCAGCAACAGGCTGTGCAGTGACAACACCCCCAGGCCCAGCCCCGCCATGACGCCCTGCTTGATCGCCTCGCTGCTGCCCAGTTCCATGTATGGCTCCAGCGCCAGGCCGTGTTTGTTCAGCATGCGGTCCACCACCATGCGGGTGCCGGAGTCGGCCTCGCGTACCAGGAAGCGATGTTTGACCAGTTCTTCCAGCGCTACATTTTTCTTTTGCGCCAACGGATGAGCGGGATGTGCGATGACCACCAGGATGTTTTCCAGAAAGGGATAGGCCTCCAGGTTTTTCGAGTCGGGGATCTGCCCCATGACTACGAAGTCATCCAGATTGTCGGTGAGACGCTGAATGACCGCGGCGCGGTTGGAAAAGTTGAAGCTCGGTTCCACATCGGGATATTGCTGCAGAAACGCCCCCAGCAGGTGCGGAATGAAATATTTCGCCGTGGTGACCACCGATACCCTGAGCGGTCCTTGCACCGAGCCCTGCAGATTGTCGACGGTGTTTTTAAGCTCTTCCAGACGACCGAGAATATCCTTGCTGGCCTGGGCCAGCTCCTCGCCGACCGCGGTGGGAAAGATCTTCTTGCCGACCTGTTCAAACAGCGGCATGCCGACCTGCTCCTCCAGGCGCTTGATTTGTATGGATACGGCGGGTTGGGTCAGGTGCAATTCCTCGGCGGCGCGGGTAAAGCTGTTGTTGCGGACCACGGATTCGAATAATTTGAGCTGCTGGAGGGTTAGATGCATAGGATATAATCCATTAACAAATGTAAATGTATTTTATAAAAACAATTAACTGTTGTTAATCGCTTTTGGGGGCTATAGTTCTTCCCGCTAGCTGATCATAGCTTTCCGTTACCTGGAAATAACAAGGTTTTAAAAGGGGTTGAGGGCTTGTGTCCCCCAGCCAATTAACTATAGCAATAGAGAGGATGCTACCATGGCAAAGACCTATAGCGCGGGCGTAAAAGAGTACCGCGAAACTTACTGGATGCCGGAATACACTCCCAAAGAGAGTGATGTTCTGGCCTGTTTCAAGGTTGTACCTCAGGCGGGTGTGCCGCGTGAAGAGGTTGCCGCGGCAGTGGCGGCCGAGTCTTCCACCGGTACCTGGACCACTGTTTGGACCGACCTGCTCACCGACCTGGATTACTACAAGGGTCGCGCCTACGCCATCGAAGACGTACCCGGTGATGACTCCGCCTTCTACGCCTTCATCGCCTATCCCATCGACCTGTTCGAAGAGGGCTCCGTCGTCAACGTGCTGACCTCCCTGGTCGGTAACGTCTTCGGCTTCAAGGCCCTGCGTTCCCTGCGTCTGGAAGACGTGCGTTTCCCGCTGGCCTATGTCATGACCTGCGGCGGTCCGCCCAACGGTATCCAGGTCGAGCGCGACAAGATGAACAAGTACGGCCGTCCGCTGCTGGGCTGCACCATCAAGCCCAAGCTGGGCCTGTCGGCCAAGAACTACGGCCGCGCCTGCTACGAAGGTCTGCGCGGCGGTCTGGACTTCACCAAGGACGACGAGAACGTCAACTCCCAGCCCTTCATGCGCTGGCGTGACCGCTTCCTGTTCGTTCAGGAAGCCACTGAAAAGGCCATCGCCGAAACCGGTGAGCGCAAGGGTCACTACCTGAACGTGACCGCGCCGACGCCGGAAGAGATGTACAAGCGTGCCGAGTTCGCCAAGGAAATCGGCGCCCCCATCATCATGCACGACTACCTGACCGGCGGCTTCACCGCCAACACCGGCCTGGCCAACTGGTGCCGTGACAACGGCATGCTGCTGCACATCCACCGCGCCATGCACGCCGTGCTCGACCGTAACCCGCACCACGGTATCCACTTCCGCGTGCTGACCAAGTGTCTGCGTCTGTCCGGCGGTGACCACCTGCACTCCGGTACCGTCGTCGGTAAGTTGGAAGGTGACCGTGATGCCACCCTGGGCTGGATCGACATCATGCGCGACGATTACATCAAGGAAGACCGTTCACGCGGCATCTTCTTCGATCAGGATTGGGGCGCCATGCCCGGCGTGATTCCGGTTGCCTCCGGTGGTATCCATGTCTGGCACATGCCGGCGCTGGTCAGCATCTTCGGTGATGACTCCGTGCTGCAGTTCGGTGGCGGTACCTTGGGTCACCCCTGGGGCAACGCAGCCGGCGCCGCGGCCAACCGTGTCGCTGTCGAGGCCTGTGTCCAGGCGCGTAACGAAGGTCGCGAGCTGGAGAAGGAAGGCAAGGAGATCCTGACCGCCGCCGCCAAGCACAGCCCCGAGCTCAAGATGGCCATGGAAACCTGGAAGGAAATCAAGTTCGAATTCGACACCGTGGATAAGTTGGACGTTGCTCATAAATAGAGACGTAGGTTGCACCCGTGGGGCATAAAGGCTTCACGATTTTCGTGAAGCCCAACGGGCGGAGGTGCGAATGTCCCCCGAACGTTGGGCTTCGTACCTTAGCCTTCATACCCTGTGGGTGCGACCTACAACGAGATCGAATTCAAACCTTCAATTTGAGGAAAATACAATGAGTGAAATGCAAGACTACAAATCAAGCCTGAGCGATGCCTCAAGCCGCAAGTTCGAGACCTTCTCTTACCTGCCTTCGATGGACGACAAGCAGATCCGTGCCCAGGTCCAGTATATCGTTGACAGGGGCTGGAATCCGGCCATCGAGCACACCGAGCCGCAGAACGCCAGTGGTTCCTACTGGTACATGTGGAAGCTGCCCATGTTCGGTGAGACCGACGTGGATCGCATCCTGCAGGAAGCGGAAGCCGCTCACAAGGCGCACCCTGATAATCACGTGCGTCTGATCGGCTATGACAACTACGCCCAGTCGCAGGGCGCCTCCATGGTGATCTACCGTGGAACGCCTGCGTAAGCGTTAGGAGTTAATGGGGTGGCCCGGCATGCCGGGCCACTTACTAAAGCATCTGAAATCCAGGTTCTTTAGTAAGTGTGAGGGTACAAAGAGAGGATGAAACCATGAGCCAAGTTGCTGAACTGAAAAGTACCGATATCGCCAAACAATATCTGGTCACGGAAGAACCCTACTATTGCCCCGTGGCCGACGAAGTCGAGACCTACGAGGCGGCGTATGAGGCACGCATGCCCATGATGCTGAAGGGGCCGACCGGGTGCGGTAAGTCGCGCTTTGTCGAATATATGGCCTGGAAGCTGGGCAAGCCGCTGATCACCGTGGCCTGTAACGAGGATATGACCGCCTCCGACCTGGTGGGCCGCTTCCTGCTCGACAAGGACGGCACCAAGTGGCAGGACGGCCCCCTGACGCTGGCCGCGCGCATCGGCGCCATCTGCTATCTCGACGAGGTGGTGGAAGCGCGTCAGGACACCACCGTGGTGATCCATCCCCTCACCGACCACCGCCGCGAACTGCCGCTGGATAAGAAGGGTGAGCTGGTCAAGGCACATGCGGATTTCCAGTTGGTGATCTCCTACAACCCCAGTTATCAGAGCCTGATGAAGGATCTGAAGCAATCCACCAAACAGCGTTTCGGCGCCCTGGATTTTGACTATCCCAATGCCGAGACGGAGACCGACATCATCGCCGCCGAGGCCGGCATCGATAAAGAGACCGCCGGCAAGTTGGTGCAGATTGCCCATCGCGCCCGCAACCTCAAGGGCCACGGCCTGGACGAGGGTATCTCCAC
>JASBUE010000203.1 GCA_030148045.1 Candidatus Tenderia sp. | reverse complement strand
TATGGTACGTCAGGTGCGCAAGCCGCTCGCTTACCGCATCCTGATACCCATCATGATCAATCAATAGTTCCTGCGCTGCGGATAGGGCGGCAAAAAACAGGGCCTGAATATCGAACGGATAGCCGTAAACCCCCATGCGCCGATCGATCATATAACCACCGTCAGGCACCAGCAGGGTCGGATACATGTCGAAGCGGGACACCAGGCTGAGCTCCAGGATCAGCCTTATCGCCCGCTGAAAATCATCCCGCCGTGCCAGTGCCTGATCGCCGCTGGCCCGGACATAGGCACGCAGCAGAATCAACCACCATAGTCCGGAATCCACCGGGGCGACGCGGGCGATGGCATGTTCACCGAAATCGGGCACCAGCCGCTCGCCGCCATCGCTACTCCTCACCGCAAAGCTGGCGGGCATCAGCCCTTGTCCGGCCTTGAAACAACTCAGCTGCTTCTGCCTGCTCTGCAGCATCACCAGAATCGTGAGAAAATTACGCACAATGTCGAATTCGCCGCGCATTAAAAAGGCCAGTCCTGAGACGGCGAAGTCCCGGGTGAAACACTGATCATAATTGAGGGTGTCACCACCGGGGTCGCGCGCCGCCACCGTCCCCACCGGCTCGTCTCGATAGTAGAGGACTGATTGATCTAACTCACGCCAGGCCGCGCTCATCAACTCGGTGTCAATCACGTAATACATCCCCCCCGCGTATTGCAGCCCTTTTTACCATGAAGAAGTAAATGGGCGTTCATGCGTGTTTCAAAATGTAGTCGATGAAACGGGCGGATACTTACATGCTTATCCCGGCGGCGACCAGATATGCGCCCCCATGGCGCTGTCGACCGGCGTGCCGGCCAGGTGATTGGTGTAATTACTGAGCGTTTTTTGGCCCACACCCACCAATACATCCAGGACCTGCTCGGGGCGATAGCCGGCGCCGTAAAAATCCTGCAGCACCTGCCGGGCGGGCCAACCGCGGCTTTCGACCAGAGCCACGACCAAGTGGCGCAAGGCCTCGAGTTTCGAATCCGCAAGCGGTCGATCCTGACGCAGGGCGTCAATCACCGCCGTCGGCACCTCCGCCATAGTCGCCGTCATAGAGTGCGCCGCCATGCAGTACCGACATTCATGAAAGCGGCTTACGGTCAGCAAAACAACCTGCCGTTCAATTGCTGTCAAGGCGCTTTTCCGCTCGAAGATATCGGACAACGCCATGTACGCCTCGGCCAGCGCCGGAGAGCCCGCCATCACTCCCAACAGGTTGGGTATAAAGCCGAATGCGCGCTCGACGACCGCCAACGTCTGGCGTGCCTCTTCAGCGGCGGAATCCTTGTTATGAACAGGGAATTCAGTCACCATCTTCTCCTTAAAGCTTGATTATTGAACGATCGCTCAATAATAGACACTAGTCATTTTTGAATAATTATTCAAGAATACCTATACTTTGCTTACAGAATATGTATCGATGGAGAAAATAATGGTCCGTCCCACCCAGTTCGATACCGAGCAGGTGTTGCAAGGCTGCATGCAGGCATTCTGGCGCCGGGGCTACAACGGCACTTCGATCAGGGACCTGGTAGAAGTCACCGGACTTCAGCCGGGCAGCCTATATGGCACCTTCGACAACAAGCGGGCCCTGTTTCTAAGAACGCTGGAACACTACTTTGCCGGACAGGAGGCGTTTGTCCGGGCAGTGCTTCATAGTGACAAGGCTCCACCACTGCAACGTATTCATAACTTTTTTGATGAACTGCTGCGGCAATCCACCAAAGACCGGGAGAGAAAGGGGTGTCTTCTCATCAACACCCTGGTGGAAACCCCGCCGGATGAGATAGAGATAAACCGCAGGGTGATACGCATGTTGAATTTTGTTGAGAAGTCCCTGTGTTCCGTCCTGAAAGAGGCCGCCGCGGATGGATCGTTGCCACCGCAAAGAGAACCCGCTGTGCTGGCCAAGGTTCTCGTCAACGGCGTCTTTGGCCTGCGTGTGAACAGCAAGATGCGTTCAAACAGAGAACTCCGGCAAATTGTTACCGGCCTGCTGTCCCTGCTGGAACCCCCCGGATAGCGACGTAGTTCACTGCACTCCCTGGGCAAAGGCGAGGAAGTCGCGCTACAACCCCAACAAAAGCGACATTTTCGGGGAACGCGTTTGGACACGCGATGGATTAGCTACTCCGAGGTGGCGGGCACACATCCTCCCACAGAGCCCTGAGCACAGAGTTGTCCATCGGCCCAGATGGCCTTGCTCAGCCTGGCCCCCTCGAGACGGACACCCGCCAGTTGTGCACCCTGCAAGTCGGCATAGGAGAGATCTGCGCCACGCAGATTGGCACCGCGCAGATCGGCGCCGCGCAGTGTTGCCCCTGTCAGGATAGCGTTAGCCAGGTCGGTCATGCGTAAATTGGTCAATCCCAGATTGGCATAGGCCAGATCGACCCCCGGCAGCTTGGCGCGATAGAGTGAGGCATTGGAAAGGTTGGCGTTACGAATGCGTGCCCGGCTCAGCTCGGCGCCGTTGAGCATGGCGCCCTGCAGATTGCAGTTGCTCCAGTTGACTCCCGCAGCCGCAACGGCGCTGCAATCTATCGGCGCCTCATCCTGTCGGGGGTGGTAGCTAAACATCAGCCCCAGTAGACCGCCGCATATCACCAACAGAACTAGCGCCAGGATGATATTTTGCCGCTGCTTTTTTCTTTTTGTCTCCCGCTGGCGCAGAGCTGCACGGCGCTGCCGGTGCGCCAGCATCTCTTCCGTTTCGGCCGCGCGGCGCTCGCCCTTGCGCCGATCCACATATTCAGGATCATCGGCCTGACGCCGATCACCCACATCGCGCTCATCCGCGCCGTACCTTGTGGCCTCGAGGTTCGACTGGTTCACGGCGTCGTCCAGGTCGGCCTTCATCACCCCCGGCTGCAGCTCGACGACATTCCCGATGTGCCGCCACTCCTGCTGGTCGAGGCTGACCTCATCGGTCTCTTTAAGACGGCCGAGCAGCAGAAACTGGGAGATAACGGCCGTCGGAAACGGCCCGCGCACATCCTGGTTACGGCGCACATACCACAAGCGATGTTCTTTCGGAGATGTCATGACGAATACATTAAAACCCCGTTGGGGCCATCAATCTGTACATCCAGATTTCGACTTGGCACTATAGAATAAATCGGACAATCACGGCTTCTCTTTATTCCCGCATGGAAATCAACGGTCCACCACCAATCGTCTTAACACCGCGCCAGTTCCAGGCCGCCATCGGCGCCTGGCGGATCGGCCAGATATTGCAGGCCCAGGTGATCAGGCAGGCCTCGCCGCAGGCGGTTATTTTACAGATTAACAACCAAGCGTTGCTGGCGGAGACCAATATCTCGCTCGCCGCCGGCCAGCGGCTGGAACTGACCGTAGTCCAGCTCGGTGACAAACCGGTGCTGCAGGCGAGGCTGATCACCTCCGCCACAACCGCCCGGCCCCAGGAAAACAATCCCGGGAGCAATACGGCAGGCTCTCCCCGATCATCACCCCGAGCCGCCGACAGTCCGTCCGCTCAAGCCGGCGTAACCGACAACCGCAGCGCCATGGCGGCGCGACAGGCGGCGAGCCAAGCCATCGTCAACACACTGCTGAAACAGGCCCTGCCTAAACAGGCCAGCATGGCCGGCCTGCTGGCCAATGTTGCCCTGTTGAACAACCGGCCCGGCCGGGTCGTGCCTCTGCCGGTGCCGGTCGAGTCGATCGTCAAACAGTTCTACCGCCAATTACCGACGGCAGACAGGATCGGCAATGCCCAACGGCTTAAACAAGGCATAGCCAATTCGGGGATCTTTCTGGAGAACAAACTCAGCAAGGGCAACGCTGATGAAACCGGCGGCAATCTGAAACAGGCCTTGCAACGGACCCTGCAGGCTGCAAGTGCGAAACCGGCGAACGGAAACCCGGGACCCGCCGCCACAGGCATCGATCTGAAAGCGGGCCTTTTGCGCCTACTGAGCGCCGTACAACAGGCAACGCGCGTCGCCGCCCCCCAGGGTTCACTTACACAGCCCGGCGGCGCGCTGGTAAATCTCCAGCCGCCACCCTTCACACCACCGACACTGCGCGGCCAACTCCCTCAGGTGCAACACAAGGCCGAGGCGACGGTGCAACAGTTGGGCACACTGCAACTGCTGTTGCTGGAACTGGGCAGACAGACCGAGGCGGCGCTGGCCCGCACCCAACTGCATCAGGCCGCGTCCCTGCCCGGCGGCGAGCAGACCCCAAACAGCTGGACCTTTGAACTGCCGCTGCGCAACGGCCAACAGATCGATCTGTTCGACATTGTCATCGAAGAGGAAAAGGCCCACGAGCAGGACGACGGGCAGGATGGCCACCCCTGGAGCATCACCCTGGCCTTCGATCTCGACGGACTGGGGCCTGTCTACGCCAGGCTGCGCTTGATAGAGGACAAGGTCTCGACCCTGTTCTGGGCCGAACGGGCGGAGACGACACTGCTTTTCAACCGGCACCTTAACGAATTATCGCAGCGTTACCGGGAAGCGGGGCTGGAGGCCGACGAACTGCGCTGTTTTCAGGGTACGCCGCCAGGAACGGCGGGGCGCGGCGCCCCGCACATTGTATTGGACGTCAAGGCATGAGCGACAAAGACAACAAACCGCCCAAGGCGGTGGCGCTGAAATGGGACGGCAAGGCGGCGCCCAAGGTCACCGCCAAGGGTGAGGGTGATCTGGCCGAACAGATCCTCGCCGTTGCCCGGGCCCACGACATCCCGATCCAGGAGGATAACGAGGTGCTGGTCAGCGCCCTGGCGCAAATCGAACTGGGCAATGAGATCCCGGAGACGTTGTATGTGGCCGTGGCTCAGGTGATCGCCTTCGCCTATCATCTTTCCGGCAGACAGAGTGTGACGCGGGATTCCGAAGCCTGACCGGGAAGGTGCCTCTAACCCAGCGACTGCTCGCCATGCAGACGCATCAGCAGTTCCGCCTCTTCGCGCCGCAGGCCATGGCGCACCAGTTCGTCGATAGAAGCGCCGCTCTGGATCAGTTCGATGGCTTCGCTGTAGCTCTGACTGGTCGGGTCCTTCACATCGAACTGCTCCTGCCGCTCCGACAGTTGATTCATCTGCGCCTCGATGCGGGCGATATGGCTGCCCTGACCGGCGGCACCGGAATACAGGGCCTTCAATTCATCCATCAGGCGATCGACTCTTTCCTGGTTCTCCGCCAGCGCCCGCTCCAGGCGCGACTGCTTCTTTGCCAGCAGCAGGGCCACCGCCAGCACGACGGCCAGGCCGATGGCTATGAGGACCAGACTGTCCATCGATTCGGAATTCTCCGGGACGCGTTACGCATATTCATCGATATGCGGCTTGCCATCGTCATCATCATGATTGTTATTGCCTCCCTGTTCGCGCCGTTTTTGTTGTTCCCGGCGCCGTTTATCCTTTGCCTTGTCGCCGTTTTCCTCCCGACGTATGGAGCGCTGCGGCCAGACAGGGGGTAAGGGATTCGAGCCGTCGATTTCAGCCATAGTGATCACCCCTGCGACGCGGAAGTTACAGGCTGGCGAACTCCTTCCACTCTTCGTCGGTCAGGAATTTGTCCAGATCGACCAGAATCAGCAGCCCTTCCTCGCGGTTGGCCACACCCTGAATATAACGCGAGCTCTCTTCGTTGCCCACATTGGGCGCGATCTCGATATCGGACTGTTTCAGATAGACCACTTCGGCGACGCTGTCCACCAGGATACCCACCACCTGATCTTCGGCCTCGATGATCACGATGCGGGTGGCGTCGTCCGGCTCGTGCGGCGGCAAATCGAAACGGCTGCGGGTATCCATGACGGTGACGACATTGCCGCGCAGATTGATAATTCCGAGCACATAGCCCGGCGCACCCGGCACCGGCGCGATTTCGGTCATGCGCAGCACTTCCTGTACCTGCATGACATTTACGCCGTATGTCTCTTCCCCCAGGCGAAAAGTCACCCATTGTGTAATTGGATTATTTTCTGCCTGCTCGCTTGTGTTCATAGCTCTGCTCCTGGTCTAGCTGAATGTCGTCGGGTCGATCTTGGCCGAAAAATCAACCGCTTGTCCGGTATCTTCAAGTTATGTCGTCCGCTGGTGCACCTTCCTTTAGCATGATGGTCAATCGATCCACATCAAGCAGTGCGCTCATCTGCTCGATCAGCGTACACGCCAGCCAGGGACGGCTGCGGCTCTCCTTGCGCCAGCGCACCTTGTCCGCGGTCAGTTTCAAGACCTGCCCGAGATCATCACAGGCCAAACCGATCCCGCCGTCACCGATCAGCAACAGGTGCTTGAAGCGGCGCTCACCTGCCAGCGCCTGTCTCGATTTATGGTTTTGAGGGATGACAAACCTGGCGATATCGATCACCTTCACCTGGCGGCCGCGAATGGGCGCCAACCCGAGAAACCACTCGGCATAACCGGGAATCGGCGTCACTTCACCCCGCCACTTCATGATGCCGGCCAGCCGTACCAGCGGCACGGCCAGCATCAACGCGCCCGCCACTCTGAACAACAGGCAATCGAATGGCGCGTCGGCATCGGCGCCAGGGGCTCGCTGCGGTGGCGTCTCGGTCTGCGACTCGACGACACCGGTCACCTCCCGCACCGGCGCTGCTGCGGGTCCGACAGGGCTGGCCACGGGGGCTTGCGCCCCGGTATCGGCAGACGATGGTTCTTCGGGCGCAGGCTCCAGCAACAGGGCGTCGATATAGACCTTGAGCGCCTGTTCATGCTCGACAACAGCGACGAATTCTTTTTCGTCGTCCTCACTCATATGACCGCCGCCTGCCGCTCACCGGCGTAATTGCTGATCAGGGTATCCAGCAGGCGGGTGTAGGCCAGCACACCGCGCGCCTGGGGCGCGAGCAGCGGCAAAGGGATGCCGATGCGGCTGGCCTCGCGAAATTGGGTATCCACCGGAATCACCGCATTCCACAACTCTGCGCTGTAACGTGCCCGCAACAGACGCAGGGTCTCGGTGGAGGCCCGGGTACGGCGGTCGAACATGGTCGGCACGATAGTGTAAGGCAGGCGCACGCTGCGCGAACGGGTGATCATGGAAAGCGTCTTCAGCATGCGTTCCAGTCCCTTGAGGGCGAGAAACTCGGTCTGCACCGGGATCACCAGATGATCACAGGCTGCCATGGCATTGACCATCAGCACTCCCAGCATGGGCGGACAGTCGATAAGGGCGTAATCGTAGCGTCCGGCCAGACCTTTCAATGCATGGCTCAGCACCAGCCCCATGCCGCTGCGGGCACCCAGCTGGCGATCCAGCGTAGCCAGCGCCATGGTGGCCGGCAGGATATGCAGATTCTCGAAGCGGGTCGGCCGGATCACACCGGCGGGGTTGACGGCCTGGTTCTGGAACAGAGTAAAGACGCTGCTTTCCAGGTCATCGGGATTGAAACGGAAATAAGAGGTCAGCGAACCGTGCGGATCGATGTCCAGCAACAGGACGCGCTGACCCCGCTGGCTCAGCAACCCGGCCAGGCTGACGGCGCTGGTGGTCTTGCCCACACCGCCTTTCTGATTGGCGACGGCCCAGACTCTCACGGCCCGCCCTCGCCGGCGGCCTGTTCCGTCTCCAGCGTCTCCATGATGGTCATCAAACGGTCCTGCTCATCCCGGTTGCCGGAATTTCCGCCGCGTCCCCGCAGTGGCAGTCCTTGCGGAAAGCCTTCCTCTGGCACTGGCGCGATGGGCGTCATCACCGGCATCTCAATCAGCTCCGGCGGTTTGTCAAGATCGATGTTCTGACGCCGTTTATCCTTTGGTTTCAGTTCTATCACCTTGTCCAGGTCATACAATTTCTCCGCCGCCTCGGAGAGAATCACCACCACCACACGACGGTTACGGCGCCGCCCCTCGGCGGTATTATTCAGCGCCACCGGCCGATACTCGCCAAAGCCGATGGCCGCCATACGGAACGGATCCACCCCTTCGTCGGAAAATACGTGCACCACACTGGCGGCTCGCCCGGCCGAGAGCTCCCAGTTGGACGGGTAGACGGGCGTCTCGATGGGCAAGTTATCGGTAAAGCCTTCAACGTGCACGGCGTTGGGGAAGTTTTTCAGCGCCGCCGCCACTTCGGTCAAGACGGGCACCGCCTGCGGCTGGATCAGGGCGGTACCACTGTCGAACAAGATGGAAGAGTTGATCTCCACCTCAAGCCCCCGGCCGGTGCGCTTGACCGCAATCAGCTCCCGTTCGATCATTTTGCCAAGCGCCTTTTCCAGCTGCTTCTGGATCTTGTTCAGATTCTGGCGGTCGCGGTCACCGCCCTTGCCCTGGTCCTGCAACTTTTCCTCACGCGCCTGTTCCGGTTGGCTGTGCGGAATCGCCTTCAACTCCGGCCGGCTGTTGGGCATGACCTTCTCCGGTGCCTTGATCGGCTCGCCGATCTAGATCGGCTTCAGGCTTTGCGGCGCATTGCGGAAGGCGGCGATCAGGGAATCGGAGAGCACGCGATATTTACCCTCGTTGACCGACGACAGGGCGTACATCACCACGAAAAAGGCGAACAGCAGGGTGATGAAGTCGGCATAGGAGACCAGCCAACGTTCATGATTTTCATGCTCTTCGGGTTTTTTTTTGCGCGCCATAGCGACTCAATCAGCAAGCTTTCCCGGCAAAAGGGAGTCAAAAAAGTGACTTCCAAGGAGAGGTAGCAATTTCCATGCCTCGTCCCGCCGCCAGATACAGTCTATTGCAGATAACCATCCAGCTTGGTTTCGATATTCCTGGGATTCTCGCCTTCGGCAATGGAGATAATACCCTCGACCACCATTTCACGGAATTGGGTCTGATTATGGATGAGCGCCTTGAGTTTATTGGCGACGGGCAGAAACACGAGGTTGGCCAGACCGACACCGTAGATGGTGGCGACGAAGGCCACGGCGATACCGGACCCGAGTTTACTCGGATCGGCCAGATTGTTCATGACATGGATCAGCCCCATCACGGCGCCAATGATGCCGATGGTGGGGGAGTACCCGCCCATCCCCTCATAAACCTTGGCCGCCTGGGTATCGAAGTGCTCCTTGACGCCGATCTCGACTTCCAGGATATTGCGAATGGCCTCCGGTTCGCTGCCGTCGACCAACAGCTGTAAACCCTTTTGGGCGAAGGCATCGGGCTCCGACTCGACCAGCGATTCCAGGCCCAGCAAACCCTCTTTGCGGGCGATATTGCTCCAGCCGACGATCTTTTCCACCGCCGTCTTTTGCTCGACCTTGGGCGACAGAAAGATCCACATGAACATTTTCAGGCTGCGGACAAATACCGGAATCGGCGTCTGGACCATGACCGCGCCGACGGTGCCGCCACCGACAATCAGGAAGGCGGTCATCTGCATCAACGAACTGGTATGGCCGCCTTCGAGAATGTTGCCGCCAATGATGGCGCCAAAACCGAGGATGAGGCCGAGAAGTGTAAGGATATCCATAAAAACGTGTTAAACCACTTCCATTAGGCTTGGGCCGAGTGCATGCAACGCTAATATCTTATCGGCCAGTCCGGCCTCGGCTACAGCCGCCGGCATGCCGTAGATCACACTGGTCTCCTTGTCCTGGGCCCAAACGGTGGCGCCACCGTGTTTCAACATACGGGCGCCCTCACGGCCGTCGGCGCCCATGCCGGTCAGGACCACGGCCAGCACATCCGGCCCGAACAGTTTTGAGGCCGAGCAGAAGGTTACGTCCACACTGGGCTTGTAGGTCTGACCGGGGCGGCTCTCGACGATACGGATCACCGCGCCGCCGTGCCGATCCTCGAGCAGCATCTGCATACCGCCGGGCGCCAGATAAGCACAGCCGCTCTCCAGCCGGTCGCCGTCACTGGCCTCCTTGATGCGAATGGCCGAGAGTTTGTTGAGGCGCTCGGCAAAGGCCGGGGTAAAACTGGCCGGCATGTGCTGCACCAGCAGGATGGGCAAGGGAAAAGAGCCCGGCAAGGCGGTCAATACCTGTTGCAGGGCCACCGGCCCGCCGGTGGAGGTGCCGATCGCCACCAGCCTGTACTTGCCGCGGCGCGGGCCAGGGGCCGGCCGCGGCACCGGAATAGGCGCTGTGGCCGACGGTGGAGCGGGCGGCGCCGATTTTTTTAACCCGCGGGCGCCGAGCAGGCGCACTCGTGCACAAAGCTGCCGTTTCGCCGACTCGCGATCCTGAGAGATGTCTTCCATGCGCTTGGGAAGAAAATCGGTAGCGCCGGCCTCGAGCGCATCCAGAGTGGCCTTGGCGCCATCGGTGGTGAGAGATGAAAACATCAGGATGGGGAGCGGCTCGGACTGCATGATTTTCCTGACCGCGGTAATGCCGTCCATCACCGGCATCTCGATGTCCATGGTCACGACATCGGGCTTAAGCGTTTTTACAAGCTCGATGGCCTCCTGGCCATTGGTCGCGGCGCCGACAACTTCGATATGCTTATCATCATTGAGTATCTCGGTGATTCGCCTTCTGAAAAACGCTGAGTCATCGACAACCAGGACCCGGACCGGCATGGCTTTCTCCTACAAACGGCCGGCATAGGCTTCCATAAGCCCTGGCATATCCAGTATCAGGGCGATTCCACCATTACCTGTGATTGTGGCGCCGGAAATCCCCTTGGTCCCGTGCAACATGGCCCCCAGAGGTTTGATAACAACCTCTTCCTGACCCACCAACTGGTCAACCACGCAACCGATCAACTGATTACCCACCGTCGTTACCACGACAAAGCCGTCACACTCCGACTTGGCGTTTGCAGCATGTCCATTGACCAGCCAGGACCTCAGACGCACCAGGGGCACGGCCTTTTCACGAATGATGACGACCTCCTTGCCGTCCACCGTGCTGATCCTGGCCGAATCCATATCAAAAATCTCGCTGACGTTGGCCAGCGGCAAGGCGAACACCTGGTCGCCGAGGATCACCATCAGGGTCGGCATGATGGCCAGAGTCAACGGCAGCTTGATGATGATGCGACTGCCCTTGCCCAGGGTGGAGTCGATTTCGATGGCACCGTTGAGCTGGGCAATGCGGGTCTTGACGACATCCATGCCGACACCACGACCGGAGATATCGGAAATCTCGGACTTGGTGGAAAACCCCGGCGCAAAGATCAGGTTGTAGCAGGCCTTCTTATCCAGACGCGCGGCGGTGTCTTCATCGATGACACCTTTCTCCACCGCGATCTGGCGCAACTTGTCGGCATCCATTCCCTTGCCGTCATCCTCGATCATCAGCAGGATATGATCGCCCTCCTGCTGCGCCGACAGGATGACGGTCCCGGCACGCTCCTTGCCCGCCCGCTCGCGCTCGTCCGGCATCTCAATACCGTGGTCCACGGAGTTGCGCACCAGGTGCACCAGCGGATCGGCCAGGGCCTCGACCAGATTCTTGTCGAGGTCGGTCTCTTCGCCGACCAGTTCCAGATTGACCTCTTTCTTGAGGCTGCGGGCCAGGTCGCGCACTACGCGGGGGAAACGGCCGAACACCTTCTTGATCGGCTGCATGCGGGTCTTCATGACCGAGCTTTGCAGATCGGCGGTGACCAGGTCGAGATTGGCAATGGCCTTGCTCACCTCTTCGTCGGCGGCCATGTTGGTTTTCAATGTCGCCATGCGATTGCGCACCAGCACCAGTTCGCCGACCAGGTTCATAATGTCGTCCAGGCGCTTGGTGTCGACTCTCACACTGGTCTCAGCGACGTGGGCCTCTTTGGCGGCTTTGGCAGGTGCGGTCCTCGCGGCGGCCGGCTCGCCGGCCGCCTTCGGCGCCGCTCCAGGCTCGGTCGGGTGCGGCGACGCTGGCTGGGCGGGGGCGGGAGATTGCAGCGCGGCCGCTGCAACAGGCTGCGTACTTTTCTTGGCCTCCAATTCGTCCAACAGGGCTTCGAATTCGTCTTCGGTAATCTCCCCCGAGCCACCTTCTGCGCCGCTCTCCGGTTCGGCGCGCTTGGGCCGTTCGGCTGCCTCCATCCCCCCCTTCGGGGCCGCGGCTGCACCATGCAATTGGTCCAGCAGGGCCTCGAATTCGTCTTCGGTGATTTCATCCGTGTCGGAGCCGGGCGCCGCAACAGGCGCGGCGCTGGCTGGCGCTTCGCCTTCGGCCTCCTCTCGGGGTTTGCCCTGCAGTTCGTCCAGCAGGGCTTCGAATTCGTCTTCGCTAATCTCCTCGCCGGACGAACCTGTTTCAGTGGCGGCGGCCTGCGGTTCTGCCGCTTCGGCCATCGTATCAGAGGCGGGCTCGGGCGCCTGCTCGGGAGCGGTGGCAAGTGCTGAGGCCGATGTCGCAGCGATCTCCTCATCCTTCAGAATCGCTTCCAGCGCCTGCAGCAATTCCGGCGAGGCCTCGGGGGGATCCTCGCCGGAACGGATGCAATCCATCATCTCATTGACAATGTCAGTGACCTGCAAGACGACATCCATCAGTTGCGGATTGACCTGGCGCTCGCCCTGGCGTAACAGGTTGAAGACATCCTCGGCGCGGTGGCACACTTCCACCAAGGCATTCAGCCCCAGGAAGCCGGCACCGCCCTTGACGGTGTGGAAGCCACGAAACACAGCATTCAACAGGTCGAGGTCTTCCGGACTGCGTTCCAACTCGACCAACTGTTCCCCCAACTGATCGAGGATCTCACCCGCCTCGACCAGAAAGTCATGCAGAATTTCATCGTTT
>JASBUE010000188.1 GCA_030148045.1 Candidatus Tenderia sp. | reverse complement strand
CCGAGGCCGCCGCCGCAGAATAACGGTTCAGGCCGTAGTCATTTAAGGAAGCCGGGCATTGCCCGGTTTTTTTATTGGTGGCAAAGTAGGCCTCTGTTCCCCTCAGGGTGAAATCATGATCGTATTGTTTACAGACTTCGGCCTCAACGGCCCGTACCTCGGTCAGATGGAGGCGGTGGTTTATCGTATCAATCCGGCCGCCCGTGTGATCAATCTGTTCGCCAATGCGCCGGGTTTTAATCCCAAGGCGTCCGCCTATCTGTTGGCCGCCCATGTCGATGCCTTTCCCGACGGAAGCGTATATCTGGCGGTGGTCGATCCCGGGGTGGGTAGCGATCAACGCCGCCCTGTCGTGGCCTCGATTGATGACAGGCGTTTCGTCGGGCCTGACAACGGCCTGTTTGACGTGGTTGCGAAACGGGCAAGGCGGGCGCTCAAGCAAGAGATCCTGTGGCGGCCCAAGACGCTGTCAGCCAGTTTCCACGGGCGTGACCTATTTGCACCCATCGCAGCACATCTCGATCAGCAAAACATCGCTCCCGAATGGCTCGGGCCGGAACGGCCATTCATGCTCGATGAGGTGGCAGCCGATCTTAATGAGGTGATCTATATCGATGATTATGGCAATGCCATGACCGGCGTGCGTGCCGCGGAGATTCCGGCCGCAGCCGTCATCCGGGTCAAGAGTATGGCGCTGGTCCGCGCCCGCACATTTGCCAATGTTCCCCGGGGGCGGGCATTCTGGTATGAAAACTCCAATGGTTTGGTGGAGTTGGCGGTCAATTGCGGTAGTGCGGCCAGGGAGCTGTCCCTGGAAGTAGGGACCAAGATCGACGTGTTGCCGGGATAATCGCGGCGGTGGCCGCCTTGGCGCGCCATTAGCGCAAGTTTAAGTCAAAGCAAGGACAGTGATGGAAAACTTATTGGGGCGCTGGTTCAAGAAATACTTTTCCGATCCCGAAGGTGTCATCCTCGCGGTATTGCTGATCCTCGGTTTCGCCGTCGTGATCTTCTTCGGCAACATGCTGGCGCCCGTGCTTGCCAGTGTCGTGATTGCCTACCTGCTCGAGGGGCTGGTCAGGGTGCTGGAAAATCACGGCATGCAGCGCCTGCCGGCGGTCCTGCTGGTGTTTTTCGTGTTCCTGGCCTTCCTGTTATTCGTGTTTCTTGGCCTGGTTCCCCTGCTCTCCAAGCAGATCGCCCAGCTGGTGCAGGAGATTCCCAACATGGTCTCCGAGGGGCAGCGTGCATTACTGCGCCTGCCTGAACTCTATCCCCATATTTTCAGCGAGCCGCAGGTGAAGGAGATCATGACGGCGATCCGTTCCGGCCTCACCGAAATGGGGCAGAAGCTGCTCTCCTTTTCACTGGCCTCCATTTCCACGCTGTTTACCATGCTGGTCTATCTGGTCCTGCTGCCGGTGCTGGTGTTTTTCTTCATGAAGGATAAAAGACAGATTTTGGACTGGATTACCCGCTATCTTCCCAAGGAGCGAGGGGTGGCGCTGCGGGTCTGGCGCGAAATGGACCGCCAGATCGGCAATTACGTGCGCGGTAAGTTCGCCGAGATCATGATTGTGGGCATCGTCTCCTATGTCGTCTTCGCCCTGATGGGCTTGCAGTACGCCAGTCTGCTGGGGGCC
>JASBUE010000058.1 GCA_030148045.1 Candidatus Tenderia sp. | reverse complement strand
TCTTTTCTTCCTATTTTATCGTGCTGCGTTATCCTTCCCCCATCGCCTTGTCGGATGAGTTGCGCCGGGATTGATTTGACGAAATATGAAATTATTTGATGACCGACTGCTGGATGAGCTGGTGGCAAGGGCCAAGGCGTCGCCACGACTGCGTGCCAATCACAATGTGCATGCCGGGCTCGATGAGCCGGTGCAACGCCTGTTCATCGCTATCGAGCCAGGCAGCTACGTACGTCCGCATCGTCACCCGGGAAAAGAGAAGTGGGAGTTCTTTCTGGTGCTGCGCGGCCGTCTGGCGGCCCTGTTGTTCGATGCCGTGGGAAAAGTGCTGCGGCGTGAAGAGTTGGCAGCCGGTGGACCGGTACATGGTTTCGAGATCCCGCCCGGCACCTGGCACTGTGTGGTGGCGCTGTAAACGGGCTCGGTGTTTTTCGAGGTCAAACAAGGTCCCTATACGCCGCTGAGCGACAAGGATTTTGCCGCATGGGCGCCGCCTGCAGGCGAACCGGGCTGTGACGCGCTGTGTCGCTGGTTCTCGCTTGCCCGGCCCGGCCAGTTGCCGCCGGCGCGTTGATGCGTGGTGTTTTCGATCGGGCCTTGGTTGCTATGCTGTAAACGAATGACCGGAGGGCTATTTCAAGGATGCGTTTATTAACCTTTAACTGCCATGAAGCCTGGGTGCATCAGCTCGGTACCCTGGATGCGGAGCTGGATATCGTGCTGGTCGAAGGGCGTTATATAGAGGGCTGGGATGAGCGCATGCGTCCCCTGCCGGCCGGGGCCAGACGGGTGAGCCTGCAACAGGTGATGGTGGAACAGCCCGATTATGACTGCCTGATCGCCCACAACATCAGCGATCTGCTGGCCTGTAAGATGCTCCCCGGTCCGCGTCTGGTGGTGCTGCATACCACGCTGGAAGGACGCGCGGCCAATGAGCGGAATGAATTGGTGGCGGATCAGGCCCGGGTCTTGTTGCGGCAATATCTCGATATGATCGGCGGCCATGCCGTGGCCATCTCGCCCCTCAAGGGGCGGTCTTGGGGTATGGCGGAAGACATCGTGCCCTGCGGGGTGGAGGTGGCCGATTATCCGCCCCATGCAGGCAACGAGGCCGCCGCTTTGCGCATCAGTAACGAGATTTCCAAGCGCCGGCAGATCCTGATGTGGGATTTCCATGAAGCGGCCTTCGGCGACCTGCCCGTGCGCCTGGTGGGCCATAACCCGGACCTGCCCGGTGTTACCGCGGCGGCGGACTGGGATGACCTGAAAGATATCCTGAGCCGGCATCGTTTCTATATTCACACCGCCGATCCCGGGCTGGAGGACGGCTATAACATGGCGACCCTGGAGGCGATGGCAGCGGGCCTGCCGGTGCTGGGCAACCGTCATCCCACCTCGCCCATCGAGCACGGGGTGAGCGGCTTTCTGTCCGACGATCCGCGCGAATTGCACGAGTATGCCCGGCGCTTGTTGGCCGACGCGGCGCTGGCGCGGCGCATGGGCGAGGCCGCGCGCGACATGGTCAGGGAACGATTCTCTCTCGACCTGTTTGCGCAGCGCTTTTCCCGTTCCATTGAGCTTGCCCGGCAAAAATGGCTCAGCCGTCAGGCGGGCCGGAATGAATAAATTCATCCCCATCAAAGTGGGGCTTACGCCGGAAAACAAATGCGGCTTCTGCAGTGGCTCCAAGTGCTGCACCTATATCAACCATCAAATCGACGGGCCGCGCAGCAAGGCGGAGTTCGATTATCTGCTGTGGCAGGTGTCGCATGAAAACGTCGCCCTGTTCAAGGATGACGACGGTTGGTTCCTGCTGGTCAACACCCATTGCAGCCACCTGTTGCCCGACGGCCGCTGCGCTATTTACCAGACCCGGCCGCAGATCTGCCGCGATCACAGCAATGACAACTGCGAATTCGACACCGACATGGAACAGGAATTCGAACTGTATTTCGACAACTACGAGGCCTTGTTTGCGTATTGCAAACAACGCTTCAAGCGCTGGGGGGCGTGATCTCGTCGAACGCGTGGAAGTAGGGGAATTCCTCGCTGTGGTGCGGTGGCTGTTTGCTGTCGGGGTGGCAGGCCGCCAGCAGATGCCTGATGCCGAACCGTCCTGCCGAGCGTAGGGCATGCAGATTGTCGTCCACCAGCAGGGTCCGGTGCGGGGTGAAGGGGGTGCGGGCCTGCAGCCGGGCCCAGAACGCCGGCGCCTCTTTGGGCAGTCCCAATTCATGGGCCGAGATCAGATCGTCCAGGTGGTTGTCCAGCCGGGTGTGTTCCAGCTTCAGCGCCAGGCTGTGGGTGTGGGCGTTGGTCACCAGCAGGGCGCGTTTTCCGAGCCGCCGCAGGCTGTCGAGAAAGGCCACTGCGCCCGGCTTGATGGCGATCAG
>JASBUE010000170.1 GCA_030148045.1 Candidatus Tenderia sp. | reverse complement strand
CATGGTGGTCTTTACCGGCCAGGTGCCCACCAGCCTGATCGGCAACGATGCCTTTCAGGAGGTGGACGCCGTCGGTATCACCCGTCCCTGCGTCAAGCACAACTTCCTGGTCAAGGACGTCACCAAGCTGGCGGAGACCATCAAGAAGGCCTTCTATGTCGCGACCACCGGACGCCCCGGCCCTGTTGTGGTCGACATCCCCAAGGACATCACCGCCGAGAAGGCCGAGTATCACTATCCCAAGCGGATCAAGATGCGTTCCTACAATCCGGTGGTGAAGGGCAACAAACGCCAGATTCAGAAGGCGGTGGAACTGATGCTGTCGGCCCGACGCCCCATGGTCTACACCGGCGGCGGTGTCATCCTGGATCGTGGTGCCAAGGCCCTGACCGATCTGGTTAAAAAATTGGGCTTTCCCTGCACCAACACCCTGATGGGCTTGGGTGCCTATCCGGCCACGGACAAGCAGTTCCTGGGCATGTTGGGCATGCACGGTACCTACGAGGCCAACATGGCCATGCACAACTGCGATGTGCTGATCGCCATCGGCGCCCGTTTCGATGACCGCGTTACCGGCAATATCGAGAAGTTCTGCCCCACGGCCAGAATCATCCATGTGGATATCGATCCGGCCTCTATCTCGAAGAACGTCAAGGTCGATGTGCCCATCGTCGGCGGCGTGACCCATGTACTGAAAGAGATGCTGGCCCTGGTCAACGAGTCCGGCAAGATGCCGGAGAAGAAGGCCATGGCCGAGTGGTGGGCGCAGATCGAAGAGTGGCGCGCGGTGGATTGCCTCAAGTACGACCGCGAGTCGGAATTGATCAAGCCCCAGTATGTGGTCGAATCGCTCTACCATGTCACCAAGGGCAACGCCTTCGTGACCTCGGATGTGGGCCAGCACCAGATGTGGGCGGCGCAGTTCTACAAATTCGACAAGCCCTATCGCTGGATCAACTCCGGCGGTCTGGGCACCATGGGCTTCGGTCTGCCGGCGGCCATGGGGGCGCAGTTCGCCAATCCCAAGGATATCGTCGCCTGTGTCACGGGTGAGGGCAGTATCCAGATGAATATCCAGGAGCTGTCCACCTGCTTGCAGTACGGCCTGCCCATCAAGATCGTCTGTTTGAATAACCGCTACCTGGGCATGGTGCGGCAGTGGCAGGAGTTCTTCTACCAGGGCCGCTATTCCATGTCCTACATGGACGCCCTGCCGGACTTCGTCAAGCTGGCCGAGTCCTACGGCCACATCGGCATGTGCATCAAAAAACCGGACGAGGTGGTGCCGGCGCTGGAGGAGGCGACGGGCAAATACAAGAATCGCCTGGTGTTCCTGGATTTTGTCACCGACCAGACGGAGAATGTCTATCCCATGATCCCGGCCGGTGCCGGACTGAATGAAATGATTTTGGTGTAAGTCGATGCGTCATATAATTTCGATCTTGATGGAGAATGAAGCGGGTGCCCTGTCGCGCGTGGCCGGGCTGTTTTCGGCGCGTGGCTACAACATCGAATCCCTGACCGTGGCGCCTACCGAGGATCCCTCGCTGTCGCGCATGACCCTGGTGACGCGCGGCTCGGACGAGATCATCGAACAGATCACCAAGCAGCTCAACAAGTTGATCGACGTGGTCAAGCTCATCGATCTCACCGAGGGCGCCCACATCGAGCGCGAGATGATGCTGGTCAAGATCAAGGCCGAGTCGGGCACCGAGGCGCGCAACGAGATCAATCGCCTGGCGGATATCTTTCGCGGCAACATTATCGATGTCACCGCGTCGACCTATACCGTGGAGCTGACCGGCACCGGCGACAAGCTGGACGCCTTCCTCAAGGCGGTGGGTCCGGAGGCGATCATCGAGACCGTACGTTCGGGCGTTTCGGGCATTGCGCGCGGCGAGAAGAGCCTGGCGCTGTAAACAAAAGCATTCAGTTCTTTAATTCATAAAAGTCAGTTTAATAAGGAAACAGCCAATGAACATTTATTACGATAAGGATTGCGACCTCTCCATCGTCAAAGGGATGAAGGTCACGATCGTTGGTTATGGTTCACAAGGCCATGCCCACGCCAACAACCTGAAAGATTCCGGCGTCGATGTCACCGTCGCCCTGCGCGAAGGTTCCGCCTCCGCCGCCAAGGCCGAAGCCGCCGGTCTCAAGGTTGCCAGTGCCGCCGCCGCGGTCGAGGGCGCCGACCTGGTCATGATCCTGACCCCGGACGAGTTCCAGGCCCAACTCTACAAAAACGAGATCGAGCCCAACCTGAATCAGGGCGCGGTGCTGGCCTTCGCCCACGGTTTTTCCATCGTCTATAACCAGATCGTGCCGCGCCGGGACCTGGACGTGATCATGATCGCGCCCAAGGCGCCGGGGCACACCGTGCGTTCCGAATTCACCAAGGGCGGCGGTATTCCCGACCTGATCGCGATCGAGCAGGATGCCTCCGGCAAGGCCAGGCAGATCGCCCTGTCATATGCTTCCGCCATCGGTGGCGGGCGTACCGGCATCATCGAGACCACTTTCCGTGACGAGTGCGAGACCGACCTGTTCGGCGAGCAGGCGGTGCTGTGCGGTGGTGCGGTGGAGCTGGTCAAGGCCGGTTTCGAAACCCTGGTGGAGGCCGGTTACGCACCGGAGATGGCCTACTTCGAGTGTCTGCACGAACTCAAGCTGATCGTCGACCTGATGTACGAGGGCGGCATCGCCAATATGAACTACTCCATCTCCAACAATGCCGAGTATGGTGAGTACGTCACCGGCCCGCGCGTCATTAACGAAGAGAGCCGTCGGGCCATGCGCGAGGCGCTGAAAAATATCCAGGAAGGCAAGTATGCCAAGCAGTTCATCCTGGAGGGTCAGTCCGGTTATCCCGAGATGACCGCCATGCGCCGCATCAACGCCGAGCATCCCATCGAGCAGGTGGGCGCGCGTCTGCGCGAGATGATGCCCTGGATCAGCGCCAACAAGATCGTCGACAAGAGCAAGAACTGATTCCGCTTCGACGACGATTTGAAGGCAGGGATTGGTGCTGCGGCCCAGTCCCTGTTTTGTATCCGTAACACGAAGATGTTAAGAATGGAGTTTTAGGTCCGGGATTGAAGGAGAAAACCCAAACGCCAATGGAAGCAGAACCCGAAAAAAAACGCCGCCGCGGTATTTATCTGTTGCCCAACCTGTTCACCACGGCAGGCTTGTTCGCCGGTTTTTTCGCCATCATTGCGGCCATGAGCGGCCGTTTCGAGGCCGCCGCCATCGCCATTTTTATCGCCATGTTCATGGATGGCATCGATGGCCGGCTGGCGCGCATGACCAATACCCAGAGTGATTTCGGCAAGGAGTACGACATTCTGGCCGACATGGTCTCCTTCGGACTGGCGCCCGCGCTGGTCATGTATGAATGGGCGCTGACCCCTTTGGGCAAGGTGGGCTTCGCCGCCGCCTTTGTCTATGCCGCGGGCGCGGCCCTGCGTCTGGCGCGCTTCAACACCCAGGTGGGGATTATCGACAAACGCTATTTCCAGGGGCTGGCCAGCCCCGCGGCGGCGGCGGTGGTGATGGGTTTCGTCTGGTGGGGGCATGACGCCGCCTGGGTGCGGGAGAGCATCGCCTGGCCCGCCGCCCTGCTGACGGTGATGGCCGGGATTCTGATGGTCAGCAAAGTCCGTTACAACAGCTTCAAGGACCAGGATCTCAAGGGGAAGGTGCCGTTTTTCAAGATCCTGTTCGTGGTAGCGATCTTCGTGCTGGTGGCGA
>JASBUE010000168.1 GCA_030148045.1 Candidatus Tenderia sp. | reverse complement strand
GCCCAGCACACCGAGAATGCTGGCGGTAACAATCAATACGCGTGGGTCCTCGAACAGCTGGCCCAGGATCTGGCCACCCATGTCCTTAGAACTGGAGACACGGGTGACGATAATGGCGGTGGCGGTGGACAGTACCAGCGAGGGAATCTGCGCCACCAGGCCGTCGCCGATGGTCAGCAGGGTGTAGTTGCGCGCCGCCTCGGCGAACAGCATGTCATGCTGGGCGACACCAATGGCCAACCCACCGATGATATTGATAAACAGGATCAGGATGCCGGCGATGGCGTCACCGCGCACGAACTTACTGGCACCGTCCATGGAACCGTAGAAATCCGCCTCCTGAATGATCTCGTTGCGGCGCAACTGGGCGTCCTCCTGGCCGATAAGACCGGCGTTGAGATCGGCGTCGATGGCCATCTGTTTGCCGGGCATGGCGTCCAAGGTGAAACGTGCCGAGACTTCCGAGACGCGCCCGGCGCCCTTGGTGACCACCACGAAGTTGATGATCACCAGGATCGCGAACACCACCAGGCCGACGGCATAGTTACCGCCGATGACGAATTCACCGAAGGCCTCGATCACCTGGCCGGCGGCGTCGGTGCCGGTATGCCCCTCGAGCAACACGACACGGGTGGAGGCGATATTCAGGGCCAGGCGCAGCAAGGTGGCCAGCAGCAGCACGGTGGGAAAGACGGCGAAATCCAGCGGCCGCTTGGTATAGATCACCGCCAACAATACAATCATCGACAGGGAGATGTTGAAGGTGAACAGGGCATCCAGGCCCAGGGCCGGCAGCGGCACGATCATCATGCCCAGCATCATCAGCAACACGACGGGCACACCCAGTCCCATGCGCATCAGCTCGGACATGGTGGGCAGATTTTTAATATTTTCCATACTTCATCCCCTGCTTCATTGCCGCCGTTTTCCCTTGGCATCGAACTGCATGTCGTCGGGTATGGGCAGGTCATCCATTTCCAGATCGGTACGCTGATAAGCACCACCGAACTGCTGTCTCAGGTGGTAGACGTAGGCCAGCACCCGGGCCACGGCCAGATAGAGGGCCTGCGGCACTTCGTCATCCAGTTCGGTGGTAAAGAACAGGGCGCGCGCCAGGGCCGGCGACGACATGAGGGGAACGTCGTTGCCCTGGGCCACCTTTCTGATCTCGAAGGCCACCAGGTCGGCACCCTTGGCCACCACGATGGGGGCACGCATCTTGGCCTGGTCATACTTGATAGCCACCGAGAAGTGGCTCGGGTTGGTGATCACCACATCGGCCTCGGGCACCGCCTCCATCATGCGGCGCATGGCCATGTCCATCTGGGTGCGGCGAATGCGGCCTTTCAGTTCGGGACTGCCGTCGGTGTCCTTGTTCTCCTGCTTCACCTCCTGCTTGGTCATCTTGAGCTGGCGCTTGTGATTCCAGAGCTGGAAGGGCACGTCGAACACGGCGATCAGGATAACGCTGCTGCTGACAGCCAACAACCCCCAGAAGATCAGTTCGCCGGAATGGGCAATGGCTTGGTTCACCGGCTCCATGCCCAGTCCCATGACCGGATCGAAGACAAAATAGAGTACCGCCAGGCCGCAGGCGCCGATGACGAAAAACTTGGCCAGCGCCTTGCCCAACTCCATCAGTCCCTGGGGGCCGAGAATGCGTTTCATGCCCGATAGGGGATTCATCTTGGAGAACTTGGGCGCCAGCGCCTGGACACTGAAATTCCAGCCGCTTAACGCAATCGAGCCGGCGATGGCGGCGATCACCAGCAGCACCAGAAACGGCGCCAGGGAAATCAGCGATTGCAACACAGCGTCGAGAAAACTGTCGATCATGTAGCTGGTATCGAAGATCTGCTCGCGCCGGATGGTGAAATTGCTGATCATGACATCACCCAGTCCCGCCACGATCATGGGACCGAATACCAACAGCCCCAGCGAGGCCGTCATCAGCATCACCGTGGTGGTCAGTTCGCGCGAACGGGCGACCTGCCCCTTCTCGCGCGCCTCGCGCAGCTTTTTGGGGGTGGGGTCTTCGGTTTTTTCCTGACCGTCTGACGACTCTGCCATGTCAACCGCTCAACATGTCGCGCATGAACATAAACCCCTCATTGAACAGCATGGCCAGTTGCGGCAATGCGGTGGAAAGGGTCAACATGATCACCACAAACCCGGCGGTGATGGTGAGGGAAAAACCGACGGAAAAGATATTCATCTGCGGCGTGGCACGGGTGATGACCCCCATCACCACGTTGATCATCAGCAGGGAAACCACCGCCGGCAGCACCATGATCAGGGCGCCCGAAAATATCCAGGAGGAAAAAAACACCATCGCCTCGATACCGGCCAGCGACAGGCCGGCGCCATCCACCGGCAGCAGGGTGAAGCTTTCACCCAGGATCTGCAGAAGGACCAAATGCCCATTGAGGGATAAAAACAGCAGCACGGCGATAATGTTATAGAACTGGCTCACCACGGGCACGTTAACGCCGGTCTGGGGGTCCATCATCTGGGCGAAGCCCAGCCCCATCTGCATGCCGATCAACTGCCCACCGTTGACCACTGCGGCAAAGATAAACTGCATGGCAAAACCCAACGCGACACCGATCAGGATCTGCTCAATGATTAGCAGTACCATATCCAGCGATAGGGGATCGATGTCGGCGCTGGGCGTCAGCCCCGGAAAGATGGCCACGGCAATGGCCACGGCCACGATCAGGCGGATCTTCATCGGCACCATGCCGGTACTGAAGATGGGCGCGGCCATGATGAACGCCGCCACTCTGAAAAAGGGCAGCAGGTACCAAACCAATTGGTTGACGACTTGATCGTAGGCGAGGTTCATACGCCAGACACTTTATCCAATCACGCTCGGAATATCGCTGATCAGGCGCTGAAAGTAATTCACCAGCAGATTCAGTATCCAGGGACCGGCGAACATGATCACAGCGAATGTCACCAACAGCTTGGGAATGAAGCTGAGGGTCTGCTCGTTGACCTGGGTGGCGGCCTGGAACACGCTCACCAGCAGGCCGACGGCCAGCGCCGGCAGCAGGATGATCATTACCAGCACGGTCAGCACCTCCAGTGCCTGCCGACCGATATCCAGAACCACTTCAGGTGTCATGTGTGCATCTCCTCAAGCGACGTAAAAACTGGACGCCAGCGTACCCAGCACCAGCACCCAGCCATCGATTAACACGAACATCATGATCTTGAACGGCAGCGAGACAATCAGCGGCGACAGCATCATCATGCCCATGGCCATCAGTACACTGGCCACCACCAGGTCGATAATCAGAAAAGGAATAAAGATCATGAACCCGATCTGGAAGGCGGTCTTCAACTCGCTGGTCAGAAACGCCGGCACCAGTATGGAGAAAGAGATGTCACCGAGATTGTCCTCGTCGATCTCACTGCCCGACATGTCGGCGAACAGGGCCAGGTCGGTCCCGCGCACCTGGTCGAGCATGAAGCGTTTAAACGGCTGCCCGGCGCGCGCCAGGGCATCTTCACTGGAGATCTCTTCGTTCATATAAGGTTCGAAGGCCTCGCTGTAGACTCTGTCGAACACCGGCGCCATGACGAAAAAGGTCATGAACAGGGCCAGGCCGATGATGATCTGGTTGGTCGGCGTCGATATGGTCCCCAGCGCCTGACGCAACAGCGCCAGCACGATCACAATACGGGCGAAGCTGGTCATGGCCAGCACCCCCGCCGGGATGAAGGTCAGCAGGGTCATCAGCACCAGCACCTGGAGACTCAGCGAGTAGGTCTCGGTGCCGTCCGGGTTGACGGTCATGGACAGGGCGTCCATCCCCGGCTGGGCAAGGGCGGCGGCGGGAAACAACAGCACTAAAAGGATCACCAGATGCTTCATTGCGGGTCCATCCTGGTCAGGCTCTGTCTCAGCTTCTCGGCGAAGGGGCTTTTGTCATACGTTTGGGGGAGTCTGATCTCCTCCCCCTTTTCCACGGGATAGAGCATGTTCACCTGGCCAGGCGCCACACCCACCAGGAGCTGGCGCTCGCCCACCTGCACCAGTACCACCCGCTCCTTCTGTCCCACCGAGACACTGGCGATGGCCTTGAGCGAGGCGTTGGCGATCACGCCGCCGCCGAGGTATCTTTTGAACAACCAGGCCAACAGAAAGATCAGCAGCAGCACGAACAACAACCCCAGCACCATTTTGATCATCTGTTCGGCGGAGGTATGGGGCAGATTATTCTGCACCTTGTCGGCCTGCTCCTGCGCCAGCGCCAGACCGGGCAGCAGTGACAGGAGCGGGGCGATATATCGGAATGGGATCACGGGCGACCTGCGGCTATTTGAGTTTCTTGATACGTTCCTGGGCGCTGATCACGTCGGTCAGCCGAATGCCGAACTTTTCGTTCACCACCACCACTTCGCCGTGGGCGATCAGCGTGCCGTTGACCAGCACATCCATGGGCTCACCGGCGAGCCGGTCGAGCTCCACCACCGAGCCCTGGTTAAGCTGCAGTAGATTGCGGATGCTGATCTTGCTGCGACCGATCTCCATGGAAATGGTGACGGGGATATCGAGAATGACCTCGAGGTTTTCCTCGCCCGACAGCTGGGGCTTGGGATCGGTGAATTCATCCAGCGGTGCAGGCTCGGCTTGCGGCTTATCGCTCTCAACCTCTTCCTGCTCTGCCAGTGCGGCGGCCCAGGCGTCCTCAGCGGCGGCGTCATCGCTGCTGATATCCGGATTTTCGGTTTCATCGTTCATCGTTCAACTCCTGGCTTGGTAACGACGGGTAGATTGGCCTTGACAGGCTCGATTATACGAACGGCGTTGTTGTGCTGATGGACACCGAACTTGCCGCGAAAAATCGGCACATCGTCATCGGTGGTAAGGGTGACCCGCTCGGGAAAATCGAAGGGGATGATGTCGCCCGCCTTCATGTTGAGGACGTCGCGCAAACTCAACTCCACCTCGGTGAGCGTGCTCTTGACATCGATATTGGCTTCCTTGATGTCTTCCATCAATGCCCGCGTCCAGCGCTCATCCACTTCAGTACGGTCACTCACGGTACCGGCGTCGAGCAACTCGCGAATCGGCTCAAGCATGGCATAGGGGATGGTAACGTGGATGTCGCCGCCACCGCCCTCCAGTTCAATATGGAAGGTCGAGATCACCACTACCTCGGTGGGACTGACGATATTGGCGAAGTGCGGATTGACTTCCGAGTTCTGGAATTCGAAGTCCACATCTATTACCGGCGCCCAGGCGTCTTTCATGTTTTCGAACGCCTTTTGCAGCATCATTTCGATGACACGGTTCTCGGTATGGGTGAATTCACGCCCTTCGATCTTGTTGTAGAACTTGCCGCTGCCGCCGAAAAAATTGTCCACCACGATGAAGACAAACTTGGGGTCGAATACGAACAGTGCCGTGCCACGCAGCGGCTTGACCTGCACCAGGTTGAGACTGGTGGGCACGAACAACGTATGTACGTATTCGGCGAACTTGAGCATCTGCACGCCACCGACGGCGATCTCGGCGGTACGGCGCAGCATGTTGAACAGGCTGGTCCTGAAATACCGGGCAAAACGCTCGTTGATCATCTCCAGGGTGGGCATGCGCCCACGCACGATCCGATCATGGCTGGTAAAATCATATGCCTTGGCCTCACCGTCGAAGATGTCTTCATCGGTCTCGATATCGCCACCGTCCACCCCGTGCAGCAGGGCATCGATTTCGTCTTGTGATAACAGGTCGTTTATTGACATGGTGTTATTGCATTACAAAGGTTGTGAAATAGACTTCTTCGACTTTCGCCCCGATCTTGTGTTTCTTCAGGATGGCCTGAATCTCGTTCAGAATCTTTTGGCGCAGATCTTCCTTGCCCTCAAGGGTGATCAGGGTGCCGTAGCTCTGATTGCTCAACAGCAGGATGATGTTGTTCTTGAGCGCCGGCATGTGCGCCTGGACGGCATCCACGGCTTTTTGCTCATAGGCCATCACCTCGACACTGACCTGCAGAAAGCGCAGTCCCTGGTCGGTCTCGAAGTTGACCGTAAAAGGTTCGGGGAAGGCGAAATAGATCGGCACCTTGTTGGCTTCCTTCCCTTGTTTCGTCTCTTCTTCCGCCGCGGTCTCGCCCCCTCCCCCGAGCATGCCGGTGAAGTAAAGCGTGCCACCCACGCCGGTGCCTAGCAGCACCAGGCCGGCCAGTACCATGAAAATCATCTTCTTGGCATTGCCCTTGGTGGCCGGTTTGGTATCGTCGTCCGCCTCTGCCATTACCTTTCCTCTAGCTGAAATAGATCACCAGTCTGGGACAGCAATTAATATGCCACCACAACAATCTTTTAATTACAGTGGGTTACGATCACAAATGCGGGTGGCGACGTTTTCTTGACTTGGCGATTCCGGCCACACCGGGGAGAAACGACAAGAAAGCGACGGGCGGGGATTACCCGGAGACGGGGTTTCAGGCGTAAAGATCCAGCCTGCGGTCGAGCGGCGGGCCGGCAAGATTGAGCTGCGACACGATGCGTTCGGCCTCTTCATCGAAGCTGAGGTCCGCGGCGGCGAATCCATGTCCGCCATCCTGGGGCTGCTGCTCGTGGCGCTGGCGCCGCTCCTGGAGCGACTGGTCCGAAACGGTGGCATCCGCCAGCTGCAGGCCGGAGTTGGCGAACATCTCACGCAGCCGCGGCAGCGAGGTCTCTATGGCATCGCGCACGACCAACTGTTGGGCGGAGAAGGTGATCGAGGCCTGGTCGTCGTTGATTACCACCCGTACCTCCACCGGTCCCATATTGGCGGGGTTCAGCCGGATCTCGGCGACCTGGGCCTGTCCGACCGCCCCCCCCTTGGCCAGCATCACCACGCGGCTGCTGAAATCCTGCTGCCACTGCGGATCGCCCAGGGGCGTCTGGACGAAACTCTGCACCGGCCGAGCATCCAGGACGGCCGGGGACGTGGCCGGGCGCCCCTGCTGGACGCCCTGCAATGAGGCGAATGAATCGAGTTGCGTATCGCTCCAGCCGGACATCTCCGCCGATAGCCGGCGCTCCTGATTCATGTTCATCATGACCCGCTCCAGCAGCGCCGGAGGCACGGCAGGCACCGGACTGACGGACAGGCGCTGTCCCGCCTCCAGACCGGTTGGCGTGTCGACGCTATCTAATGTGGCTGCCTGCTCCGACATCAGCGGCGGGACCGGCCGGCCGGCAAGGACCGGTGGCTGAACCGGCACGTGGGAATTGGCCAGCGCCGCCACCTTTTCTGCCAACAGGCGTCTGTCCGTGACAGTAGATAGTTCGGGCGTCAGCCCCGCTTCGACGCCGGCGACAACAGGATCGCCCCCAGGGTTCGCGCCCTGCCGGTTCGCGGCGAGTTTGATCTGTTTCAACACCGCCGCCAGCGTATCCGCCTGTCCCGGCGGGACGGACGCGAGGGTTTCCACAGCCGCCAGCGGGTCTCGTGCGTTAGGTTTCTCAGCCTCCACGAAGGTCAGCTGCGTCAGCAATGCCTCCATATCGACAGCGGCAAGTTCTTGCCCCTGTGCCAACGGCAAAGGGGGACTGTTGTTCGCCGCCGGGCCGGCCGACAGCTGTTCGATGGCGGCCTGGAGGAGCTTGGGGTTCACCCCCCCCGGGCCGTCGGCAAGCAACTGCCGGAGTGAGTCACGAAACGAGGCCGAAAACGGCGACAATCCATTTTCACCATTTTTTTCAATCAGTTGGGATACATCGCCGACGCCACCGACAACGCCGGGACCGACGCCCTGCCCCTGCAGCAGTCCGGCCAAGAGAAATGAGGTATCTGGTGTCGCTGTTTGCATCCTGTCACATATCCATTATCTACCCAGTCACTTGAGCAAATAACGTACCAGCTCGTTTTGATCGGTAAGGAGAGAAGCCAAGAACGGTGTGAGGCGGGGAACTCGGCCGCCTGACGAAACGCCGATCTATTCCTTAATCAGATCGCTGAGCTTGCGCCCCACCTTGTTGAGCGGCAGGATGAAATCCACGCCGCCGCGTTTTACCGCCTCGCCCGGCATGCCCCAGACCACGCTGGTCTTTTCATCCTGGGCGATGGTCCTGGCGCCGGCCTGATGCATTTCGTACAGCCCCTCGGCGCCGTCGGCACCCATGCCGGTAAGGATCACTCCCACCGCATTCGGGCCGGCATTCTGCGCCACCGATCGGAACAGGACATCCACCGCCGGCCGGTGCCGATTCACCGGCGGGCCGTCACTGAAGCGGCAGCGGTATTTGGCTCCGTCACGCACCACCAGCAGATGGATGTGACCCGGCGCGATATAGGCATGACCGGTCAGGATCTGTTCGTTATCCTCGGCCTGCTTGACGTTGATGGCGCAAATACTGTTCATGCGCCTGGCGAAGGGTTCGCTGAAAGCTTCGGGAATGTGCTGCGTGACGACGATCCCCGGCGTGTCCGGCGGCATATCGACCAATACTTCCCGGATCGCCTCCGTGCCACCGGTGGAGGCGCCAATAGCGATGAGACGATCGGTGGTACGGTAGTGCCCGCCGATTGTCTTTTCGATCACCGCGTCGGCGCTGTTCTTCCGGCCCACCTCGAGCGCATTTGAGCGCATCAACAAGGCCGTCTTGCTGACCGCTGCGGCGGCTCTGAGCTTCTCGATCAGTTCGTCGCGATATTCAGCCAGCCCCTCGGCCAGATCCAGCTTGGGCTTGGTGACGAAATCAATCGCACCGCTCTCCAACGCCTTGAGCGTGACATCGGCACCCTGTTCGGTCAGCGATGACACCATCACCACCGGCATAGGATGCAGACGCATCAGATTCTTAAGAAAGGTGAGCCCGTCCATGCGTGGCATTTCCACGTCCAGGGTGAGCACGTCGGGCTTCAGCTCCTTGATCTTCTCGCGGGCGACATAGGGATCCTGCGCCGCGCCGACCACCTCGATGTCCGGCGCCGTCGCCAGCATTTCCGCCAACAGTTTCCTCACCAGCGCGGAATCGTCGACGATTAACACCTTGATCCTGGCCATCGCGTCATCTCCGATCAAAATAGATCGATTTCACCTTCAATCGGTTTGGTTTCGAGACTGTCCATGTAGCTGGTTTCGCGCTCGATGAGCGTAGTATTGTGCATGGCACGCAGCTTTTTCAGCTTTACCTTGCCGGACTGGGGAAAAAAATAGACCTTTCTCGGGTAGACATCGCCGACGTCCTCGGCCGACAGTTTGAGTCCCTCGGTTCTGATGAATTCGTGCACGAAAGAGATATTTTGCCGGCCGATATTGGTCATGTGTTCCAGAATCATGCCGCCGCCAAAAACTTTCAGCTCCAGATTCTCGCGCCGCCCGCCATTCTTGAGAATATCGTTGATCAGCGCCTCCATGGCAAAATTGCCGTAACGGGTCGCCGCACTGTTCCAGGTGCTGTTACTGCCGCCCCCCTCAGCACCGACCGGCAGCATGAAGTGGTTCATGCCGCCGATGCCGAATATGCTGTCACGGATGCAGGCCGACACGCAGGAACCCAGCACCGTCACGATCATCTCGCCGTGCAGGGTAACGTAATATTCGCCGGGCAGGATCTTGGCGGCATACATGCCATGCATCTTGTCCCAGTAACGATTGATGTGGGAAAAGGCCGGCAGTGCCTTGGGCTGCCTGCCTCCCGGCCGCAGTGCGTTGAAACCGTCGACCTGCCCGGCAATCATCACGCCGTCCTCTGATAAATGGTTTTGCCGAGCAATTTAAAACGCTCCGACACCTTGTAGAGCGTCTCCGAGTGCCCGACAAACAGGTAACCATCCGACCGCAGAATATTGGCATAACGCTCGAACAGCCCACGCTGGGTATCCTTGTCGAAGTAGATCACCACGTTACGGCAAAAAATAACATCGACCCCCGGCTTGATGGGCCATTGCCACATCAGGTTGAGCTGTTTGAAGATAATCAAGTCGCGCAGGGCGGACGATGCCTTGACGAAACCGGCACGCTCGCCTTTGCCCCGGCAAAACCAGCGTTGCAACATGGCGGACGGCAGGCCACTGACCCGCTCCAGGCTGTAGACACCCTCCCTGCCCGTGGCAATGACATTGGTGTCCAGGTCGGTGGCCAGTATTCTCACATCCCAGCCGAGATTATCGGGGATGGCCTCCTTCACCGTAATAGCCAGACTGTAGGGCTCCTCCCCCGTTGAGCACCCGGCCGACCAGATCCTGATCGTTTTGCTGGCGGCGTTGAGCTGCATCAACTGCGGCAGGACGGTGCTCCTCAGGAAATCGAAATGGTGTTTCTCACGGAAGAACGAAGTCAGGTTGGTGGTGATGGAATTTATGAAATTAGCGAGTTCACTGTTGTCACTCCGCTGCAGCAGTTCCAGATAATCGGCGAACGAGGTGAGATGGAGCTGACGCAGGCGGCGGGCCAGCCGGCTGTATACCATGTCCATCTTTATTTCGGAGAGATAGATACCGGTATGTTCAAGCACACGCTTCCTGATTTGCTGAAAGTGCTTATCGGTAAATTCGAATTCCCTCGACATGCGGTTCCATCCTGGCCAATGACGAACGTGCGCCTTGGCATGGTATTGTGCTTTATTTTTTGAAAGGCGCCCGCCATCAGAGACGCCGTTATATTATCCGGCTGCTTGTTCAACCACCGCGTTCAGCACACTCGAATTCAGTAAATGATCGATATCGAGAACGATGATCATCTTTTCATCCATCGTACCCAACCCCATGACGAAGTCGGTACTGATCGCCTGACCAAAATCCGGCGCCGGTTTCAGCGACTCCTTGTCGATGTTGTAGACCTCGGAGACCGCATCGACCACGATACCCATGGTGCGGCTGCCGATGTCGCTGGTGACCTTCAGCACGATTACCACCGTGGTCGGACCGTAATCGATAGTATCGAGAGAAAAGCGTTGCCGCAGATCGATAATCGGCACGATGGTGCCGCGCAGGTTGATCACACCCTTAATGTATTTTGGTGTGTTGGGAATGGGGGTCACATTGTCCCAGCCTTTGATTTCGCGTACACGCAGGATATCGACGCCATACTCTTCGCCCGCCAGCATGAAGGTCAGATATTGATTGCCCTCGCTGTTGCCACCGACGGCATCCATATCCAGCCCCTGAATCATATTCATTTGCTATCTCCTTGTATTCTCTGGTCGGGCTAGGCTACCGCCGTTCTGTTCCTGAAGGATTTGACCCGTTCCCTGGATAGCGTCACCAGCCCCGGAACATCCAATATCATGGCGACCGTGCCGTCGCCCAGGATGGTGGCACCCGACAGGCCGTCGACTTTCTTGTAGTTCGATTCCAGGCTCTTGATCACCACCTGCTGCTGGCCCAGAAGATCGTCAACGGAGATGCCGGCCATCTGACCTTCCCCTTCGACCACCACCAGAAGACCGTTCACCAGCTCGGTGTTTTCCGGCCTGATATTGAAGACTTCATGCAGACGGATAATCGGCAGATAGTCTTCGCGCAATTTGTACAGCTCCGCGCCGCCGGCGATGGAATTGACGTTTTCGGCCTTGATCTGCAGCGATTCGATAATGGACACCAGCGGCACCACGTAGGTCTGGTCACCAATGCGGACCAGCTGACCGTCGAGAATGGCGAGGGTCAGGGGCAGGCGGATGGTGAAAGTAGACCCGACCCCCTGCTCCGATTTGACCTCGACCACGCCGCCCAGATCCTTAATATTACGCTTGACCACATCCATGCCCACGCCGCGGCCTGAGACATCGCTGATTTCCTTGGCGGTGGAAAACCCCGGCGCGAAAACCAGCTCGTGAATCCTTTCTTCGGACAGCTCTTCGTTTTCCCTCACCAGGCCTTTTTCGATGGCCTTGTTGAGAATGCGTTCAGCGTCCAGGCCGGCACCGTCATCGTGGATCTCGATGACGATATTGCCGCCCTGGTGATAGGCGTTGAGATGCAGCACGCCGGTCTCCGGTTTGCCCTTGGCCTTTCGCTCCTCAGGTGATTCGATACCGTGATCGAGAGAGTTCCTCACCAGGTGTACCAGGGGATCGCCGATCTTCTCCATTACCGTCTTGTCGAGTTCGGTCTGCTCGCCCGACATCTTCAACTCCACCTTTTTATTGAGCTTACTGCTCAGGTCGTGCACCAGACGTGGAAAGCGGTTAAAGGAAAAACTGATCGGCAGCATGCGGATACGCATGACGTTTTCCTGCAGCTCGCGGGTATGGCGCTCAAGCTCGGACAACCCTTCCTGCAATTTCTGCACCCGTTCCATGGAAAACTCTTCACACAGCTGGTTCAGCATGGATTGGGTAATGACCAGTTCAC
>JASBUE010000156.1 GCA_030148045.1 Candidatus Tenderia sp. | reverse complement strand
GCGCGGATCGGCCTCGTACATGCCCGGCTGATCGGTGAGCAGCACCACCAGCTCGGCCTCCACCAGGTTGCCCACCAAGGCGGCCAGGGTATCGTTGTCGCCGAACCGGATTTCATCCACCGCCACGGTGTCGTTCTCGTTGACCACCGGCACCACGCCCAGATCGAGCAGGGCACGCAGGGTCGATCGGGCATTGAGATAGCGGCGCCGATCGGCCAGGTCCTCGTGGGTAAGCAAGACCTGGGCGGTATGGATGCCGTATTTTTGAAACCGGGATTCGTAGGCCTGCACCAGGCCCATCTGGCCGGTGGCGGCGGCGGCCTGTAATTGGTACAGGGCGTGGGGGCGTTTTTTCCAGCCCAGTCGCTTCATACCCTCGGCTACCGCCCCGGAAGACACCAGCACCAGGTCGATGCCGCGCCGGCGCAGGGCGGCGATCTGCTCCACCCAGGCGGCGATCAGATCGTGATTCAGGCCCTGGCCGTTGTCGGTCACCAGCGAGCTGCCGACCTTGACCACCCAGCACTTTGCTTGACCCAGTTCTTGGCGCGTTGTCATGAGGAATCTACAAAAATTTCGCTGCGCTATTGTCGCGCGTCAGGCGTCCTTTGTCACCGGATGCTGTTCCAGATAGCCCTGGATCCGGTGGACCAGCGGCTGGGTGTTGGTCTTGTTGATGGCGGCGATCTTGAACACCGGCCCATCCCATTCCAGCGCATCGATGATGGCCTGGCAGCGCACCTCGCGCTCAGCGTCCGGCAGCAGATCGATCTTGTTCAGCACCAGCCAGCGGGGACGATCCGCCAGGGTCTCGCCGTACTGCGCCAGCTCGCGCTCGATCTTGCGCACGTTGTCGGCGGGATCGCTCTGGTCGTAGGGGGCCACGTCCACCAGGTGCAGCAACAGCCGGGTGCGCGACAGGTGTTTGAGAAACTGAATGCCCAGCCCGGCGCCTGCGGCGGCCCCCTCGATCAGGCCGGGCACGTCGGCGATGACGAAACTGCGCTCGTAATCCACCTTGACCATGCCGAGGTTGGGATAGAGGGTGGTGAAGGGGTAATCCGCCACCTTGGGCGTGGCCGATGACACGGCCCGAATAAAGGTCGACTTGCCGGCATTGGGCAGGCCCAGCAGACCCACGTCGGCCAGCAGTTTCAATTCCAGGCGCAGACGCCGCACCTCGCCCGGCGTGCCCGGTTTGGACTGGCGCGGCGCGCGGTTGGTGCTGCTCTTGAAGCGGGTGTTGCCCAGGCCATGAAATCCGCCCTGGGCCACCAGCAGTTGCTGACCGTGTTCGACCAGGTCGCCCATCTGCTCGCCGGTCTCGTCGTCCATCACCAAGGTGCCCACCGGCACGTGCACGAACAGATCCTCACCGCTCTTGCCGGTGCGCTCGCGGCCCATGCCGTTCTGGCCGCGCTCGGCACGATAATCGCGCTGATGGCGGAAATCCACCAGGGTGTTGATGTTCTCATCGGCGACCAGATAGACGCTGCCGCCGTCGCCGCCGTCGCCGCCGTCCGGCCCGCCGTAGGGGATAAACTTCTCGCGCCGGAAACTGACGCAGCCGTTGCCGCCGTCGCCGGCCTGGACCCGAATTGTGGCTTCATCTATGAATTTCATTTCAAATCCGAGCAAAGAGCGCAGAGAAAAGAAAAAAGAAGGGTGTTTTCTTTGCCCTATTCTGCACCCTTTTCTCTGTCCTCTGCTTCATAACTAAAAAGCCCCGTCGCTGACGGGGCCTTGATTAGCGTATCCGGTTTAGCGGGGAAATCTAGGCGGGAACGACGCTGACCGTCTTGCGGTTCTTGGGGCCCTTGATCTCAAATACCACTTCACCGTCCACGGTGGAGTACAGCGTGTGGTCGCGACCACAACCCACATTCACGCCGGGGTGGAAGCGGGTACCGCGCTGACGCACGATAATGCTGCCGGCATTGATGCGTTGACCGCCGAAGACCTTCACGCCCAGGCGTTTACTCTCTGAATCGCGACCGTTGCGACTACTACCACCCGCTTTTTTATGTGCCATTTCTGAATCCCTCTTTAACGCGCTGCTCCGCCGGCGATGCCAGTGATCTTCAGCTCAGTGTAATCCTGACGATGCCCCATCTGCTTGCGTGAATGCTTGCGACGACGGAACTTGACGATCTTGATCTTTTCACCACGACCGTGGCCGGCCACGGTGGCGGTGACCTTGCCGCCGTCGACATAGGGCGCGCCGACCCTGACGTCCTCACCGTTGGTGATCATCAGCACTTTCTCGATCTCTACAGTACCACCCTCTGCGACGGGCAATTTCTCAACACGCACCACGTCGCCTTCAGCCACGCGATACTGTTTGCCACCGGTTACTATGACAGCATACATGCCGTTTTCTCCAAACCTATAATTTCCATGATAGTGCGCCGCCCGAAGAACGGCGCACGTACCTGATAAAATCCAAAAGAGGCCGAATTTTACCCCCTGTCGCGACCAAGGTCAAACCCGGTTTGATGAAATAAGCGCTTGTAAGTGCGTCTTATTCGCCACTAAAATGTGTCTACCTATGCAAATCATTCAAAATAACACCCCCGAAGCCGCCGCGCCCCCGCTTGACATGCAGACCCTCATCAACCTGACTCAGGGCGATATGTCTGCGGTCAACCGGGTGATCCAGACCCGGCTGCAATCCGAGGTGATGCTGATCAATCAGCTGGGCCACTACATTATCAACAGCGGCGGCAAGCGTCTGCGCCCCCTGCTGGTGCTGCTGACGGCCCGCGCCTTCGGCTACACCGGCACACAACATATTGATATTGCAGCAATAATCGAATTCATCCATACCGCCACTCTACTCCACGACGATGTCGTCGACGGCTCGGAGATGCGCCGCGGCCGGGAGACGGCCAACAATATCTGGGGCAACGAGGCCAGTGTGCTGGTGGGGGATTTCCTCTATTCGCGCGCCTTCGAGATGATGGTGGACGTGAAGAACATGCGCGTCATGGAGATCCTGGCTCACGCCACCAACACCATTGCCGAAGGCGAGGTGCTGCAATTGCTCAATTGCCATGACGCCGGCACCACCGAGGCGCGTTATCTGGAGGTGATTCACTCCAAGACCGCCAAGCTGTTCGAGGCCGCCACCCAACTCGGGGCCGTCATCAGCGGCCGCCCCGAGGAGGAAGAACGCGCCCTGGCCGCCTATGGCATGCACCTGGGCACGGCCTTTCAGCTGATCGACGACGTGCTCGACTACAGCGCCAACGCCGAAGAGACGGGCAAGAACATCGGTGATGACCTGGCCGAAGGCAAACCCACCCTGCCCTTGATCTACGCCATGCGCAGCGGCGACGCCGAGCAGGCGGCGGTGATCCGCCACGCCATAGAGAATGGCGGCCGGGACCAGATCGCCGCGGTGATCGACGCGGTTCATGGTACCGGCGCCATCGCCTACACCGCCAATTTAGCCCAAAAAGAGGCCAAACTGGCCGCCTCAGCCATTGCCAATCTCGCCCCAAGCGTATATAAAGACGCCCTGTACGCGCTGGCCGAGTTTTCGGTCAACCGGACCTACTAAAATTCGGAGTGTAGCTCAGCCTGGTAGAGCACTGCCTTCGGGAGGCAGGGGCCGGAGGTTCGAATCCTCTCACTCCGACCAGTATTTTAAGTTATTTCAATAACTTAAATAACCACTCACCCCCAAGCGGTTCAAGTGTTGCCAGTGGACTCCAGTATGGACTCCACGATCTAGTCAAACCACTAGGACACAGGAGCCACCCAATGACCGACAACATCATCCCCTTCCAGCCCAGGAAGAAGCACATACACCATGCACCGCAAAGCGTATTTGACCATCCTTATATTGATTACACAGTGCGGGAAATCATGGAGATCGCCAAGGACGAATTGGGCTACGTTACAACAGCGCAGCAACTTCGTTTTATGAGCATCCTTATGGATGAGTTTTTCAAAAAGGAAATGGATGGCGCCCAATGAAAAAAAGGAAACCACATCCGTTCTCAGTGCTCAGCGAAAGAGAGGTCGCCTGGATCAAGATCACTCGCCGTTGCGGTCTTGGCATGCGTCCGTTGGCCAGGAGCTTCGGCGTCAGTAAGCAATGTATTAAACGGATTGACGAAGGCGATAGCTATGCCTATGTAACCGTTTAACCCACACCACTACAAAGGAGAACCAAAATGACAGCGCAAAACGAAGCCTTCGAAAAATTCAAAGGCCAAGTTCTGAATGACCTTTACAAGGCCGAGTCGCAACTCAAACTGATTGAGTCGGCCGGCCATGAAATCATAGAAAGCCCGGAATGTGGGGTAACCCTGGATGACGTTACAAACTCCGTGGCCATGCTGCACAAGCACCTTACCACCCTTGCCGAGAAGTATGATAAGTGGCAGCCTCAGGCAAAGTAAACGTAACTCCACAGGAGGCCTTGGTCGGTAGCTGGGCCTCCTAAACTTTCCCATTACTATCCTTTAACGCCCACTTCAGCGCCTTGTAAAAAACAAAAATACAGAATGGGATAGCCAGCCAATTTGCAAGCAGATAATCATCGCTCCAGTTATTAAGGCGCACCCCCATAATCTCATAATCATCTGCTGTCCTAAAAAAAACATAGATAGTCCAGGCCACAAAAATTACGATTGATACTCTCGTGGAGCGCTTCAAAGGGCGAAAGCGAGACTTTTTTCGCTTTTTCTGTTTTAGTTCTCTTTCGACTTGCTCATTTACATCTGCGAAATATTCAAATGTATCTTTTCGCAATTGCTCTTCATCGCCATCGATGGTGATGGTGCGAGTCTTCTTGTCATAGGTCATATGCCCCCCCAGATTGTTTTGCGCACGTCCTACGATGCTAATCCCTCTCTGGCCCCGTCAGCAACACAGCCGGGTTGTCAGTATCGCCCTCAGCCAGGGCCTGGTAGCCGTCAATGGTGCGCCAGGCTTGGTAACCCGGCAGCCCGAACAAGTACCCCGTCCCGCGCACCAGCGTCTTGGCGTCGTTCTCGTCAGCCTCTCCGGTCGCCGTATCAATCGCGGCCTTGGGTATCCTGGCAACCGTATCCAGGCCTGATTCGATGGGGGATATCCTCACGCCGAAGTTCATCACTTCCGGGTCAAACTGCTTCCACATGGCCGGGATCATATCGCGCACCACCGGGATGAAGTTACCGGTGAACATTGCGCTTGCCCGGCCTGAGCAATACACCCAATCCCCCACGTCCTCGGCCTCGTCGCATTGGCCGCGGGCAATGGCCTCCAGGGTGGCAGGGATCACGATCACGCTCAGCACCGCCGTGGCCAGTCGTAGTGTGGCCTGAACACGCTGACCCTCGCTCCATTCCACTCCGGCAATACGCTTGGCCCGAACAACCATCCCTAGCTGTGCGCTGAAGAAGTTATAAAACATAGTCAAGATGCGCTTAAACTCACCGGCCGGCCCCAATCCTCCGGCGATCTCTGGCAGATCGATAATGCGCCCGGCGCCTTGGGCGATGCTTTGGCCGACCTCATAAACCAGATTGCGCCCGCCGGGGCCGGTGAGATATTGCTGGTAAGCCGATGGGTCAGCCTCAATGGCCTCCTGGGCTGCCTGCCTGACACTGGCAAGGGTCTCGGCGTACCCTTGGCGATTGTCCAGACGCCGGGCCTCCAGATTGCGGATATAGAGCTGGGTGGCGACATCCTGCTCGACCTGGGTACGGCCGGACTCGATGAACGAACCGACGCCACGAAGCGCAATGCCGGGCGTGGAGGTCAAGCCGAATAGCAAGCTGCTGGCATAGTCGCCGGGCTTTTTTAACACCTTCTCGAAGGTTGATAGGTTTTCTACGTCATCGCTGGCCAGCGCTGAAAAGCGCCGCTCCTGCATTTTTGACAGTAGCGCCGGGCTATCCTCCAGCATGCGGCTGTACTCGCTCAGCTTAACCTTTCGCTCGACCTCCGGAATGTTGCGCTGTACCAGCTCAAAGGGGAGGCTTGACTTCTTGGCCAGCTCCGACGCCTTGGCGGCTGTTTCGGGTGTCGTTCGAAACGCCCCCATGAGATTGATGCGGCCTTGCAGCTTCTGGTCCTTTTCCTGCTGGGCCAGCATTGCGTCATACTCGTTGGCGGCTGGTATTCCACCAAAGCGCCCGCCTTGCCTCTTTGGATTATCGAAAAGCGGGTCGGCCAGTGTTTTTTCGTCTACAGGGATTCCATTAAAGCGTGGCTTGGTCTCTTTGCCTGGTTTGTCTAAGACGCCCTGGCTGATTAGCTCGTCATATTCATTGAAATCGCTCATGAGATTCGCCTTTATCTTGATTTATGCCGCTGGCGGTAGCCCATCTACCTGCCTCACCCGCTGTTGTAGACGACGACGGGAAAATTCATTGCCGCGTGCCGCATAATGCGCAAGCCATCGCATTCGGACCTCTTCTGAGGCAACTGGCTTTTTCCATTCTTCCGGCGGATCACGAAAACGAAGAACCCTTCCTTTAGAAGAGCGGAATATTAAATAAACATTCCCGTTTACTTTTTCATTGCACATTGTTGCCACCATTTCGATTTGACTCGATTCATCATTCGTTCACGGGCCGCCAGTATTCGTTTGGCCAGCGTGCTCCCGCTCTCCGCCGCCTGTTTTAAATCGTTGTTGCTCAGCTTTGGGGAAATGACGTCACCGCGCAGACGTGCCATTCGCGCAGTCTTTATTGCCTCGGCCCTGTCAAAGCTCGGCGTTTGTTTCTCCAACCCTGCAAGTCGCTGCTTAATGCTGGCCATTTTTTGCCTCCAACTCAGTCAGTCGCTTCTCAAGCTCATCCAGCTCAACAAGCCGCGCGTGACGGCCTAAGCCAGCCAGTAACTCGGCACCAATCGATGCCGGTATTTCACCCCGCGCTACGGCCTGAACTACCGCCGCGCCCTGTTGGGCTAGCCCATTGGCGATCTCAAGTTCCGGGAATTGCATAGCAATTGACTCAGCCCGCAAAGGGGGAACAACTCGCTCAAGCAAAAGTTTGGCAGCTTGAACGTCTCCGGCCTTGGCTTCCTTGACCAGCTTGGTGATTATGGCCGGTACGTGATCGACTATTGATTCCCTCAGGCGCGCCACCTGGCTTCCAGCGCGGCCGGCGGGATTGCCGCTATGGCCTTTCTTGAATCGGCCGCTTCCATCTCGCGTGCTGTCTTGCTTCTTGGTCATTAACTAAAGTGCTTGAGTGGTGGCCTTGCGGCGGGCAACCTCCAGGAGCAGCCGCACCACGTCGGGCTGAGAGCCCAAGCCAGTTTCGTGAAGGATCTGGTGAAGTTCTGGGTGTTGCGCGACGTACTCACTGGCCAAACGACGCTGAGCCGCCCAATCCTGGCCATACATTTGGCCCAATGAGCGCTCAACCTCAGCGTGCCAGCGGTCCACTTGTTCATTGGTCGGCGGTTCACGCAGGCCTTGGGCCAGCAGGCTGGTGAGCTGTTCTGCCTCGTTTCGGTATAGGCCGGCATCCATGAAAACGTGCTGAGCTTTCGCGCCTGCCGCCTGGTAACGGTCCGGCTCGACGCCAAGCGCTTTCACCAGGGGTGTTGTGTCAATGTCGCCATAGACGCGGGAAGGGTTGCCGAACATTTTGACAGCCGGATCAGTAGCCTCACGCTGCCACTTTGTCGGCTCCTGAGCGTCCTGCTGAGCGGCCGTGGTGGGATAAAGGGCGCGAGCCCGGTCTTCCAGGGTGCGGGGCTGCTCGGTAGCTTCAGGGGGATTTGTAGGGTGCTCTTCAGCCATGGTTAGCTCCCCTTTTGCGCAGCTACATGGAGGCGGCCTGCAAGTTCCTTGGCAACTTCAATCGGGCTCTGACCTTTGAACGCGACACTTGGAGCCGGCAAGGTAATATCTTGGCGGACGCCCAATTCTTCGAGAATGGCACCTAGGGCATGATCGTATCCACTCATGCGGACGTACTGCATAGCGCCTTCACTGACCCCCGCCTGCCTGGCGGTCGCCATCGTTCGCTCGTGCAGTTCCTTCATAGTGGCCCAGACCTCGCCAAGGTTTAAGGCGTGCTTATGCAGGGCTTGTGCAAGCTTAATCTCTTCCTGGCCAAGCTGATGCAACTCTTCTATGGCCGCCTGGCGCTCGGCATACAAAGCAGCGGCTTCGGCCTCTAGGTCGCGGCGTTCCTCTGCCCCAATCGCCGCCCAGAGCCGCTTAATATTCCCCTCGGTACGGGCGATGTCATGCTCGGTTTTTTCAAGTTGATTCATGATTTTCGGATCATCCGGCGCTTCTAACAGCGAAGCGGACAATTCGGCATGTTGATCAAGCAGTAACTTAAGCTCGTGGCGATATTTTTCTGCCACCTCCGTGGCCCGCGCAATATTTTGCTCGGGAGGGTTGATAAAGTTCTTAATGTGTTCGCGGACTTGCACGACGGTCTCCTTGGTTGTTAAATGGCAGCTCTTACAAGGATAATAGCCGCGCCTTTTCATGGTGTGTTGCTTGGTAACGCCCCAGTAACGTCGATAGTTATATTGCCCGGCACGGCGCCATAATCGAACAAAAATTCTCCAGTGTTATAGATCCTTAAGCCTTTGTTAAGCGCTTGATACAGAAGTCCGTGCTCTTTTTGCAGCCATGGCCAGGCTTGATTATTCAAACGATTCCGTAATGCTTTCCCTGGGTGCTCGCAATCGGGCGCTACAAAATTAGTGGCATCCATCGGAGCACCGCCGGCCAAAATTGCGATATACGGAATCCACAAGGCGCGCGCTGTCGCTAATGGGGGTGTATATATTTTCTCCTCACCAACAAGGCCCATTGTCCAAGTAGTCCCCTGCTGGAGCTGGTCGGCAGGGCAAAACCTCCATCGGTTTTCGGCGTGCCGGCGTGCTTGGATCTCCAGCCACATCCTGCACCGGTGACGCTGGTCCGGGCGCATATCGGGCGATTGACTGACCGCCAGGGTCATGGCTTCAAAATCGGAGGGGTTAATCATGAGTGCTCTCCTGTTTTTCCCTGCAATCAGGCGCCCGCCAGGCTGTCCACCGGCACAAGCTCGGCCTGGATGCGCGGCAAGAGCACGATCGACGCCACAACCTCCAGGGGTGCCACCACAACCGGCTCACCGCCCAAATTCAAGAAGTTAGCGCCCCATTCGCCCAGATACTCCCCGTCAATGAGATCCGCCGCCCTAAGCTCCAAGCGCTTGGCGACAACCGACGCACCCAGCACCTCAGGCAAGGCCGCCTGGAAACCGAAGCCGATCCACAGGCTCCCTCCTGGCGGGACCTCAGCGGGCGTCTCCAGGGCGGCTCGGACATCAAAAGCAGCGCTCAGCATGCCGGTATATCGGGGCTCGAATTCCGGATCTGTCAAGCGGGTGTCAAGGATTTTTATGGGTAGATTAAGCACTTAGCATGCTCCTAATTTGTTTAGGTCTAAAATGTCGCCTTTGTCGTACGCGCGCACGTATAGAAAAGGGGGTTATCTTCTCTCTCCTAAATAAAATTCGACTTTTACTTTTTCCGTTCGCGCGCGTGTACGACATTGGCGACATCATTGTTTAAGCGCCTTCATCAGCTCTCGAACTTCTGCGCGCCGTTCGCGCTCCTGCTCGGCTTGAGCCTTGAATTTTTCATGGACCTCCTGCACCACGAGGTAAGCCGTGGGCCGTCACCGCTCACTCAGACGTGCGTAATCATCCG
>JASBUE010000151.1 GCA_030148045.1 Candidatus Tenderia sp. | reverse complement strand
GACAGCCTGTCCCCACCCCCGGTGCAGATCGCACCGCCGGTCTGGTCGGCGTGATTGCCGCTGACGGTGGAGTTGACGATGTCCATGGAGGCGGCTGCGGCGTGGTTGTAAATGCCCGCCCCGTTGCCCCCGGTCGTGATTCTGTTGTCGCTGACGACCGAATTATTCAGCGTGGCCGGGCCGAAGTTGGCGATCCCGCCGCCGTTGAATCTCGCCTCGTTGCCGGTGATGCTGGTGTTGGTGATGATGGTGATGCCGACGTTCGGGCCGCGGTTGGTGATGTAGATGCCGCCGCCCTGGTTTGCGGTGGTATTGTTGGAAACGGTGGAGTTGCCGATGGACAGATAGCCGCCGAGATTGCCGACGCCGCCGCCGTTGGAAAAGATATCCCGGCTGTCGGGGTCGCTTCCGCCGGCGCCGGCGGCGGCGTTGGTGTCGATCAGCGACTGGCGGATTTCGGTGCGGCCGGCATTGCTGACGCCGCCGTTCCTGGGTGCTGTGTTCCCGGTGATGTCAGAACTGCTGATGATCGCGGTGGCCTCGCCATCCACATAAATGCCGCCGCCCGAGACCTCCAGCAGGCCGTCACCGCCCGAGCCGGCGGTCGCGTCATAGCGGACTTCGTTGCCGCTTAGTTCGACGTTGGTGAGCCTGGTGAAGCCCGAGTTCGACACATAGATGCCGCTGCCCGGGGCATTGACCACCGAGCCTCCGCGGATCGAGATATTGTGGAATTCGACCTTGGCGCTGCCGAGGATATGGAACGCCCGGTCGCCGGGGGCGGCGGTAATGATATTGCGTCCATTATTGGGCTTCTGGCCCCGGATGATCAGGTCGTCGCTGATGTCTAGGTCGCCGTTTTCGGCGGTGTTGTCGGTGCCGCTCTTGTTTAGGATGATATCGAGCTCGCCGAGCAGTATGGTGTCTTCGCCCGGGTTGGCATTGGCGGCGCGGATGGCGCCACGCAGCGTACACGGGCTGCCGCATTCGGTTGAGCCCGAGACATACCCGGAGGTGTCACCCCCATTATCGACCGTATAGGTCCTGGGCGCGCCGTGGCCGGTGGCAGGAAGAACCAGCGCAGCCACGAGGCCGGTGAGTGGCAGCGAGATCCCGCGGATGGCGCGCCGCGTATTGGCGTTCAGCATGGGTCCGCTCATCTTGCCTGGTGTTTTAGCGGGATGGCAAACGTAACAGCAAGGCTGTTAAACGTTTTTGCAAGAATGTTAAACATAAATAGGCTCCGATGGTATACAGCCCGGCCCGATCAAGTCAAGACACTATATTATATGACGCTAATACCGGCAATTCGTTTCACGCCCATAGTCCTTCCGAGGGGCCGGGTTGGGCGGACTTGCGGCCTGCGTTATGTCTCCATGACCCGCTCCGAAAAGTAGCCGATGTGTGCCTGCAGCGGGCAGGGCCTCTCGAGAGTCCAAAAAATCATATGAAATTCAATAAAATAATAGGCCGCCCGTATGCAGGATATTGCTTGCCGCCATCCGAATCCTATGACAAAAAAGGCGCTGCCGGGGGGGAGGCAGCGCCAAGGGAGAGGCCGTGGGGGGGTAGGCCTCAGGGAAAAAGCGGGATCAGCTCAAGGGTTCGTCTGCACCGTCATTATCATCATCGTCATCGGAGTCATCGCGTCGGCCGCAGCCGTTTTCGATCTCGATGTTGTTGGCGATCATGGTTGTGGCATCCGGCAGCGGGCCCTTGGCTTCGATGATTGCATCGACCATCAGGCAGCCGGCGTCGCCGCGTTCGATCCAGCTTGCGGTGCTGTCGATGGTTACCGAGTCACCTACCTTGATGCCGCTGGCATGCTCCCGCTCGCGCACGGTGACGGTCAGCCGATCGCCGTTTACCTCGGTGATGCGGCCGTTGATCTCGGCGTATTCGTCGTTGTAACTGCGCAAATCAGCACCGCTGTTGCGTGAGTAGCCCTCGATCTCCACCACCGCCGGCGTGAAGCTGTTGCCGTCCCACGCGCCCTTGATGTCGACCTTCTGTCCCACGGCCAGCTGATCCAGACGGCCGTGGCTGAAGGTGGCGTTGCTCACATCTACAATGAGGGTGTTGGCGCCGGGCATGAAACTCGCTTCGTGGATGTCGATGGTCAGGCTGCTGCCGTTGATCGCCATGATCGTGCCTTCCAGTTTGTGGCGCACACCGACGGCGCCGTTTTCGATCTGCACAGTGGCGGCGGTGATGGTCAGCGTGGCGGTATCGTAAGTGCCCGAGACACTGACCTTCATATTAACGGAAAGTCCGCGGGTATCGGACAACACCTCGCCGCTGGCGGTATTGGTGACCGTCGCGTTGTTGTGCAGGACCACGGTCAGGTTGCGCCCGTCGCCCGCCGGGTCCAGTACGAAACGGGTGCCGTCGGTGATCGATTCCACTTCACCGAACACCGTGCTGACTGTTTGATCCAGACTAGTGGGGTCTTTTTGCACGATGACGGGGGTGACCGTGTTGGTGCCTGCGTCATAGGTGAATTGCTGCAGGTCGAAATCCAGCGCCAGCGTGGCGGCCTGGTTGGCGTCCACCGTCAGCGTGCCGGTGATGCTGGTGCTGAAGGTCGGGTTGCCACTTTGATCGAACCTGGCGTTGGTGACGACGCCGTTCTGGTCCACCAGCGTGACCGCGTTGTCCAGCACGATCTCGAACCGGTTGTAGGTGCCGGTGGTGATGTTCCGGGTATCGACGAGGGCGCCGATGTTGACCAGCTGGCTCAAATTATGCGTTTGGCCGGCGGTATCTTCATAAAGCGTCACTACCTGGCCGTTGGCATCGGTGGCGGTGATGGAGCGCACGGTGACCCAGACTTCCGCGTAATCCTGGGCCAGGTTGTCCGTGACCAGCACGGAGAGCGTGCCCTCGCTGCCCAACGAGGCGCCGCCCCTGCCGCTGCCGCCACCACAGGCGGCCAGCGTGGCAATCAACGGAATGGCAATAAAAAATTTGGCTTTCATGATGTCATCTCCTGTCGTGTTTGCTTGCACATCCCTAAACACGGCGCGATATGGCGATTGGTTCCGGTTGTTGCAAAAAACTTTTCACTTATCGCCGAGCCTTGCTGGTAAGTTAGTGGTGTTAGATGAACTCAAACTGAAAATGCGGTACGGATTGGGATCAAGAAGCAGCTTGAATTACCGGATTTTGGCCCTATGTTGTGAACAGATATTGTTGAAATGCCTGAGGGGAACCAAGCATGAGAATGGATAAATTGACCAGCAAGTTTCAGATGGCGCTGGCCGACGCCCAGAGCCTGGCGGTGGGCCGCGACCACCAGTTTATCGAGCCGCTGCACGTGATGCTGGCCCTGCTCGATCAGGAGGGCGGCAGCGTGCGTCAGTTGTTGACCATGGCCGATATCAACGTGCACAGCCTGCGTTCGCAGCTGGGCGAGGCGCTGGACCATTTGCCACAGGTGACCGGCACCGCCGGCGATGTGCGTGTCAGCAACGATCTGGCGCGTATCCTGAATGTGATGGATAAGCTGGCCCAGCAGCGCAAGGACGAATACATTTCCAGCGAGCTGTTCGTGCTGGCCTGTGTCTCGGACAAGAGCCCGATCGGCGACATCCTGCAAAAGGCGGGCGCCAGCAAGGGGGCCATCGAAAAGGCCATCGACGAGGTGCGCGGCGGTCAGAAGGTGGACGACCCCAATGCCGAGGACCAGCGCCAGGCGCTGGAAAAATACACCATCGACCTTACCGAGCGCGCCGAGCAGGGCAAGCTCGATCCGGTCATCGGCCGCGACGACGAAATCCGCCGCACCATCCAGGTGTTGCAGCGCCGCACCAAGAACAACCCGGTGCTGATCGGCGAGCCCGGCGTGGGCAAGACCGCCATCGTCGAAGGGCTGGCGCAGCGCATCATCAACGGCGAGGTGCCCGAAGGATTGAAGGGCAAGCGCGTGCTGTCGCTGGACATGGGTGCCCTGATCGCCGGGGCCAAGTTCCGTGGCGAGTTCGAGGAGCGCCTCAAGGCGGTGCTGAAGGACCTCTCCAAGCAGGAGGGCCAGATCATTCTCTTCATCGACGAGCTGCACACCATGGTCGGCGCCGGCAAGGCCGAAGGTTCCATGGATGCCGGCAACATGCTCAAGCCCGCCCTGGCGCGCGGCGAGTTGCACTGCATCGGCGCTACCACGCTTAACGAATACCGCGAATACGTGGAGAAGGACGCCGCCCTGGAGCGCCGCTTCCAGAAGGTGCTGGTGAGCGAACCGACCGTGGAGGACACCATCGCCATCCTGCGCGGCCTGAAACAGAAATACGAAGTGCATCACGGCGTCGACATCACCGATCCGGCCATCGTCGCCGCGGCCACCCTGTCGCACCGCTATATCACCGACCGCCAGTTGCCGGACAAGGCCATCGACCTGGTCGACGAGGCCGCCAGCCGTATCCGCATGGAAATCGACTCCATGCCCGAGGACATGGACCGCCTCGACCGCCGCCTGATCCAGCTCAAGATGGAGCGCGAGGCGCTGAAGAAGGAGACCGACGAGGCCTCCAAAAAACGGCTGCAGGCGTTGGAAGAAGAGATCGGCAAACTCGAACGCGAATATTCCGATCTTGAAGAGGTATGGAAATCGGAAAAGGCCGCCCTGATGGGCACCCAGCACATCAAGGAAGAGCTGGAACGGGCCAAGACCGATCTGGAGGCCGCGCGCCGCGCCGGCGATCTGGCGCGCATGTCCGAACTGCAATACGGCCGTATCCCCGATTTGGAAAAGTCGTTGCAGATGGCCACCGAGGCCGAACTGCACAAGACGACCTTGTTGCGTAACCACGTCACCTAAGAGGAGATTGCCGAGGTGGTTTCCAAGTGGACCGGTATTCCGGTGGCCAAGATGCTTGAGGGCGAACGTGAAAAACTGCTGCGCATGGAAGAGGAGTTGCAGAAGCGCGTGGTCGGTCAGAGCGAGGCGGTGAAGGCCGTCGCCAACGCCATCCGCCGCTCGCGCGCCGGGCTCTCCGATCCCAACCGCCCCAACGGCTCGTTTCTGTTTCTCGGTCCGACGGGGGTGGGCAAGACCGAGCTGACCAAGGCGCTGGCCAACTTCCTCTTTGATACGCCGGACGCCATGGTGCGCATCGACATGTCCGGGTTCATGGAGAAACACGCCGTGGCGCGGTTGATCGGCGCCCCGCCCGGTTACATCGGCTACGAAGAGGGTGGCTATCTCACCGAGCATGTACGGCGCAAACCCTATTCCGTGATTTTGCTGGACGAGGTGGAGAAGGCGCACCCGGATGTCTTCAA
>JASBUE010000136.1 GCA_030148045.1 Candidatus Tenderia sp. | reverse complement strand
CGTTGGTGCTGTGGGCGTCGCTGGAGATGGCCACCTTGAGCCCCATCTCTTTGGCGAGCAGGCAGCCGTCGTCGGTGAGATCCAAACGATCAGGGTGGGCGTTGAGTTCGAGATAACAGCCCCGCTCCTTGGCGCCCTGCGCCACCGCTTCCAGATCGATGTCATAGGCGTCGCGCTCATTGATGAGCCTGCCGCTGGGGTGGCCGAGGATGTTGAAGTTCGGATTGTCCATGGCGCGCAGGATGCGTTCGGTTTGCTTTTTGCGCGGCAGGTTGAATTTGTAGTGGATGGAGCAGACGGTTAGATCAAGTTGTTCCAGCACCGCGTCCGGCAGGTCCATCGAGCCGTTCTCCATGATATCCACCTCAATGGATTTGAGCAACGTGATCCTGTCCAGCTATTCGTTGAGCTTGTCGATGGCCTTGATGTGTTGCAGCAGGCGCTTTTCATCCAGGCCGTTGGCCACGGTGACGTGGCGTGAGTGTTCGGTGATGGCCAGATAGTCGTAGCCCAGTTGTGCCGCGGCATCGGCCATCTGCTTCAACGTGTTGTGACCGTCTGAGGCCTTGGTGTGGACGTGCAGGTCGCCGCGGATGTCTTTCAGTGTAATCAGTTTGGGCAGACTGTCCTTTTGCGCCGCCTCTAGCTCGCCGCGATCTTCACGCAGCTCCGGCTCGATGTAGGGCAGGCCCACCGATTTATATACTTCTTCTTCGGTCCTGCCGGCGATACGCTCGTCATTTTCGAAGACGCCGTATTCATTGATCTTGTAGCCTTGCTTGACGCCCAGCTTGCGTACGGCGATATTGTGCGACTTGGAGCCGGTGAAGTAGTGCAGGGCGGCGCCGTAGCTCACCTCGGGCACCACGCGCACATCCACGTGCAGGCCGGAGCGCAACCGCACCGTGGAACGGGTCTTGCCCTGGGAGACGACTTCGATCACCTCGTCGTAGTCCACGAAGCGCTCCATTACGCCTGAATCTTTCTTGGCGCTGACCAGGATGTCCAGATCGCCCACCGTTTCCTTGCCGCGGCGATAGCTGCCGGCGATGGTGATCTGCTTGATGCCTTTGCCCTTCTTTAGATAGTCGGTCAGCGCCGCGACGATCTCCTGCGCCACCAGCAGTTTGGTGCGTTGTTCAGCGCCGCTGTAGCGCTCCAGCCGTTGTTTGATCATCTCTTCGGTCTTTTCGCCGAAGCCCTCCAGCTTGCGGATCTTGCCGTTACGGGCGGCCCGTTTCAGGTCCTCGATGCTATGGATGTCCAGCTCCTGGTAAAGTTTTCTGACCCGTTTGGGGCCGAGCCACTCGATCCTCATCAATTCGCTGAGCGCCGCCGGCGTGCGCGCCTCCACCTCTTGCAGCAGCGGCAACTTGCCGGTGTCCACCAGGGTTTTGATCTTCCCGGCCAGGTCGTCGCCGATCTCGGGCAGCTCGGTGAGGTCCTCCCCCTGGGCGATCATGTCCGCCATGCTTTTGGAATACCCGCCGACGGTGCGGGCGGCATTGCGGTAAGCGCGCACGCGAAACGGATTGGCGCCTTCGATTTCGAGCAGGTCGGCGAGCCGCTCGAATGCTTGCGCCACTTCGCTATTGTGCAGCGGCACGGTTAATCGCCCTCCGGTAAATGACGTGTCTCATGTGCGTTCTCATCGTTTCTTGCAGAATACCGTTGTTCCGATATCAGTCATCGGGCCGCAGCATGCTCTGTAGCCGGAGGGCGTTCTGCGGCGCATAGCCGGCCGCGTCGTTGTCGAAATAACAATACACCCTGAGACCCTGCCGCGCCCAGGCCGAAATGGTGCCGGCCCAGCCGCTCAACGTTTGTTCGTCGTAGCTGCCCCGATAGGGGCCACCCGGGCCGTGGAGGCGCACATAGACGAAATCGGTGGTGATCTCCCTGGGTGACAAATAGCCGTCTAGATCGTAGATGCAGAAGGCGGCGTCAAAGTGGGTCAGCAGTTCGCAGCTCTCATCGTTGATCCAGCTCTGGTCGCGGAATTCGAAGGTGTAGCGGAACTCCCGGCTCAGCGAGGCGAGAAACCGCTCCAGGCGTTCACGGTTATAGCGCCAGTGCGGCGGCAGTTGAAACAGAATCGGGCCCAGCGTCTCCTCCAGTGCCGTGATGCGCTCGAAGAACTTTTTAATACTCGCCTCGGGGTCCTTGAGTTTTTTCATGTGGGTGATGTAGCGGCTGGCCTTGGCGCTGAAGACAAAGCCCACCGGCACCGCTGCGCGCCACTGTTGCAGGGTCTTTCGTTGCGGCAGGTGGTAGAAGGAGTTGTTGAGCTCGACGCTTTTGAAGTGCAGGGTGTAATGATCGAGCATATGCCGGCCGGCCAGTTCGGCGGGATAGAAAGGCCCCTTCCAATGGTCGTAGGCCCATCCCGAGGTGCCGATGTGAATCCGCCCATGAGGCATGGGGCTACCAGGGCATGGGGGTACCGTCGTGCCCGAAGAAGCCCCCCGTCTTCTCCAGGGTGAAGTCGTCGATCACCTGGCGCAGTCCCCTGACGCTCTCTTCCGGACTGATGCCGGAAGCGGGCCCCATGCGTGTCTTGACGCCGCCGGGGTGCAACAACAATACCCCGATGCCGTGCTCACGCAGCGCATGGGCCATGCCGCGCATGGCGGCGTTCAGAGCGGCCTTGCTGGAGCGATAGTAATAACTGCCGGGTATATCGATATCCGCGATGCTGCCCATGTGACTGCTCATGGCCGTCACCAGGCGCATGTCGCTGGCGGCGACGTTGCCCAGCAGCGCCTCGGTAAGGCGTACGGCCCCCAGGGTATTGACGTCGAAGCTGCGCTGCCACAGGTTATAACGGATGCTGCCCGGCGCGGGGCTGAGGTAATCGTCTTCCAGGTAGACGCCGGCATTGTTGTAGAGGATATCCAGCGGCGTGTCTTCCAGCTCCCAGCCGATGGACTTGATGTCTTCGGGCACGGTGACGTCGAGGCGGTGTATGGAAATCAGACCGTACTCCCGTGCCAGTTGTCGCAGTTCGCCGGCCTCGGCCGGATGGCGGCAGGTGGCGAACACGCGCCAGTCGGCGCGGGCGTATTGGCGCACCAATTCCAGGCCGATGCCACGGTTGCTGCCGGTGATGAGTATGTTGGGCATGTCGATCTCCTCCTCTTTATTGGACCGTTGTGCGCGGAACTACAGCGCTCCTTTTTGGAGCCATGGCAAGGAATCCGTCTTCACCCAGAAGTTCGGCGTCCTCGCGTTTGGTGTCGTCCAGTTTGCCGCCCGGGTCGCTGCCGACCACCACATAGTCGGTTTGGCTGCTGACGCTGGAGGTGGCGCGGCCGCCCGGTATCTCGACGCGCTCCTTGGCCTGGTCACAGCTGAAGCGCTCCAAGGCCCCGGTGAAGACAAAGGTCTTGCCCTTGAGTGGTTGTCGTTTTTGCCTGGGCATGGGGTGTACCTCCACGCCGGCCTGTTACAGACGTTTCAATACGCATCGATAGGCCCGCCGCCGCGTTGCGCGGATTGGCGAAGGGTTCCTCGCCGCGTTCGACACGCTGTTTGTTCAGTTTGATGGAGCCCCTACGGGGCATGAAGACCTCGCCGCGGAGCGCCAGCGTGTCCGGTGCTTCATCGCCGTGTTGGAGGGAGAGGGGGATGGGGCCGATGGTTTTCAGGATGTGGGAGATGTCCTCACCCACCTCGCCGTTGCCGCGCGTGGCGCCGTATTTGAAACCGCCTTTGTCATACACGATCTCGACGGAAAAGCCATCAAATTTTGGCTCCAGGTAATAGTCGCAGTGCTTGCCCCCGCTTTCCTTCTCGATCGTCCGCATGAACGATTCCACGCGGTCCTCTTCCAGGCGCGCAAACAGCCGGTCGTAGACGGCGTCTGAGATCTCGGGACTGTTTTTGACGTAGTAAAGATAGTCGTGATAGTTGATCGCTTCGCGCAGGGCGCGGGCCTGGTCGGCGGCTTCCCGTTTGCTGAGTTTTCCGATCTCCTCGAAATCTGTCTCCGGGTCGTGAAAGAAATTCATGGCCGTTCCCTATTCCAGCTGCCCGCCCTGGGCAATGACAAACCTCCCTGCCGTGGTGGTAATGTTCAGGCGGTTCTGGGTAGACGGAGACCAGGTTTCCATAATCGGCACGGCGGTGCCTTGAGATGGGGTGATGACCGGCGCAGCCACGGAAAACGATCGTGAGGGAAGGATTGAGATGAAGCAGATGGCCGCTTCCGCCATCGCGGGAGCGGCCGTTCAAGCCGGTGTGGTGGTAGAAAGCGCCGGACCAGGATCATGACGCCGAAACCACT